>JANMKO010000736.1:0-2394 GCA_031372085.1 Betaproteobacteria bacterium | reverse complement strand
GGGCCAGCAGCGTGGCCTCGTCGGGCTGGCCCAGCAGTTGAGCGGCCCAGCGCAGGCTGCTGGCCGCGCTCAACATCACCGACATCTGGTGCCAGCGCCCGGGCAGCGCGTGGCAGAAGGCATGCACCGCCTGCGCCGGGTTGGGCCGGAACCGGTCACTGGCCAGAAAGATCACGCCCGAGGTGCCGAGCGACAAAAAGCCCTGGCCGGCCTGCACCACGCCCATGCCCACCGCGCTGGCCGCGTTGTCGCCGGCACCACCGGCCAGCAGCACGCCTTGCGGCAAACCCCAGCGCCGGGCCAGCGCCGGCAGCAGCACGCCGGCTGCGGCGCTGCCTTCCACCAGCCGGGGCATTTGGGATTCGTGCAGGCCGCAGGCGCCCAGCAGCTCGCTGCTCCAGCGGCGCTGGGCCACGTCCAGCCACAGCGTGCCGGCGGCGTCGCTCATGTCGCTGATGCGCTGGCCGGTGAGTTGCAGGCGCAGCCAGTCCTTGGGCAGCAGCACGCCGTCGATGCGGGCAAACAGCGCCGGCTCGTGCTGGGCCACCCACAGCAGCTTGGGCGCCGTGAAGCCGGGCATCGCCAGGTTGCCGGTGATCTGTTGCAGGCGGGGCACGCGGCGCGCCAGCTCGATGCACTGTGCGGCGCTGCGGCCGTCGTTCCACAGCATGGCCGGGCGCAGCACGGCCTCTTCGGCGTCGATCAGCACGGCGCCGTGCATCTGGCCCGACAGGCCGATGGCCCGCACCCGGGCCATCGCGGCGGGCTGGCTGGCGGCCAGGACTTGCAGCGCGCGGTCACAGGCCGCCCACCAATCGGCGGGGTGCTGCTCGCACCACAGCGGCTGCGGGCGTTGCAGCGTCAGCGGCTCACCGACGCTGGCGACCAGGCCGTGCTGGTCGTCCAGCAGCAGGGCTTTGAGTTCAGACGTGCCGAGATCGATGCCGAGGTACATGCCGAGGTACATGCCGAGGTGGGCGCCGAGGTGGGTGCCGGGGTGAATGCCGAGGTGAATGCCGAAGCAAGCGCCGAGGTGGAGGCGGAAGCAAACGCCGAGACAGGCCGTGCCCGGCCGCCGGTCAAGCCGCCGCGCCGCTGAAGCGGCGCTCGGCCTGGCGCCTGAACTCGGTGGGCGTCAGCCCCTTGATCGCCAAAAAACGGCGGTTGAAGTTGGCCAGGTTGTTGAAGCCCACATCAAAGCAGACATGGCCCACTGGCCGGGCGCCCTCCATCAGCAACTGGCAGGCGCGCTGGATGCGCACCCGGTTGACAAAATCGGTGAAGGTGTTGCCGGTGGCGCGCTTGAAGAAGCGCGAGAACCGGCTCTCGCTCATGCCCAGGCCGGCCGCCACTTGCGCGGCCACCAGCGGCTGGGCCACGTCGGCCATCAGGCGGTTGACGATGGCGTTGATCTGCTCCAGCTCGGCGTCATCGGCACCGGCCTGCATCTGCACGGCCGACAGCAGCCGGTAGTCAGTGCAGCGCGCCAGATCGGCCAAAAAATCACAGAACACCGCCAGCCGGCGCAGGCCCCGGCTGGCCTTGACCTGCTGCCAGTGCGCCTGTGCCGGCCCGGCCTGGCCAAAAAACTCGATGCCGTGGCGGGCGCGCTCAAACAGCGGCGCCAGCTCGGCCAGCTCTGGCAGGTGCTGGGCGGCTGCGGCCAGCGGGCCGGGCGCAAACTGGATCACCAGGTCGCGCAGCGCCACGCTGCCGCCGTCCAGGTCCATCGACACCCAGTTGTGCGGCAGGCGCGGGCCCACCAGCACCAGGTGGCCGGGGTTGAACGGGCCGATCCAGTCGCCGATGAAGGCCTTGCCCGAGGTGGCCACGATCAGGTGCAGCTCAAACTCGTCATGGTGGTGCCAGCGCGCCAGCGGCGTGGGAAAGCCGTGCGCCAGGCAGCGGATGACGCCGGTGTCCTCAGGCGCCTCATAGCCCAGCGCCGGGCTGCGGCTGACATCGCGCTCCAGCTCGGGCGGGCGCTGGCGTTGGGCAGGGCGGGCAGGCATGGCGCGATTTTGCGGCAGGGCAGCGCGGTGGATGCGAAGGGTGGGTGTGCTGGGCGTGCTGGGCGTGATGGGCGTGATGGGCGTGCTGGGCGCGTTGGGCGTGGTGCTGGCCGGGCGGCCGCGCGCAGGCGCTCAGCTCATCACCGCGCCGCCGTCCACGTTCAGCGTCTGGGCGGTGATGTAGGCCGACTCGTCACTGGCCAAGAACACCGCCGCCCCGGCGATGTCGCCCGGCCGGCCCATCGCACCCAGCGGCACGGCCAGGCCGACCTGCTTTTTTTTCTCGCCCAGCGGCAGGTTCTCGTAGCGGGCAAACAGCGCGTCCACCTGGGCCCACATCGGCGTGTCGATGACGCCCGGTGAGATGGCGTTGACACGGATG
>JANMKO010000706.1:0-7307 GCA_031372085.1 Betaproteobacteria bacterium | reverse complement strand
TCCGCTGGCCTCACACCGCTGTGGCCGCCAATCCGTTCTCGAAGTGCGTGCGCATCAGCCGCGCCGCTTGCGCGCCGTCGCGCGCCGCGATGGCGGCCATCACCGCGCGGTGCTCGGTCAGTGAGTCGGCCAGCCGGCCTTGCTTGAACAGCGACAAATGCCGGTTCAGCTTCATCACTTTGCGCAGGTCCAGCACGATCTGCGCGCGCCAGCGGTTGCCGGCCAGCGCCAGCAGGCGCAGGTGAAATTGCTCGTTGATGGCAAAAAAAGCGTCTCGCTGCTGCACTTGCTGCTCCAGCCGGTCGTGCAGGGCCTGCAACTCGTCAATCTGTGCCGGGCTGGCGTGCGTGGCCACCTGGTTGGCGGCATCGGATTCAAGCAAGGCCATCAGGTGGTAGACCTGGGCCACGTCGGTGGCCGACATCTCGGTGACATAGGCGCCGCGCCGCAGCTTCATCGTCACCAGGCCCTCGGCGGCCAGCACCTTCAGCGCCTCGCGCAGCGGGGTGCGGCTGGTGCCGTATTCGATGGCAATTTTTTGCTCATCGATCCACCCGCCTGGCTCCAGCTCGCGATTGAAGATTTGCTGGCGCAGCCGCTCGGCCACATCCAGGTACAGCGCGCGGGCATGCTGCAGCGGGCGCGGGGTGAGCAGGGCGGTGTCGGGCAAGGGCATGGGCACTGAACGGGCGTCTGGACGCGAAAGGCCAAAAGAAGGCGCCGCTGTCAGCTTGGCATCGTTTTTGAATTCATAATTATGCGGACAGTATCATGCGCAACAAGATGCCGATGGCCGGCCTGCCTCAGCGCAAACCCTGCCACGTCCCAACCCGAGGACCGCCCATGTCGCAACCGTTTGAGTCACCCCCGCTCGTCACCGCACCGGCGGCCCCGCCTGCCGGCCCGGCCGGCGCCAGATTTGCCCCCGCCACGCTGGATCAGTGGGCCCGAGCGGCCGCCAAATCAGCGCCCGGTGGTGACGTGGCCGCACTCAGCTGGGTGACGCCCGAGGGCCTGACCCTCAAGCCGCTGTACACCGCCGCCGACACCGCTGGCCTGCCGTACACCGACACGCTGCCGGGCTTTGAGCCCTTCATCCGCGGCCCGCAGGCCACGATGTACGCGGTGCGGCCGTGGACGATCCGCCAATACGCCGGGTTCTCCACCGCCGAAGAGAGCAACGCCTTCTACCGCAAGGCATTGGCCGCTGGCGGCCAGGGCGTGAGCGTGGCGTTTGACCTGGCCACCCACCGCGGCTATGACAGCGACCACCCGCGCGTGACGGGCGATGTGGGCAAGGCCGGGGTGGCCATCGACTCGGTCGAGGACATGAAGATTCTGTTTGACCAGATTCCACTTGGCACCGTCAGCGTGTCGATGACGATGAACGGCGCGGTGTTGCCGGTGCTGGCCGGTTATGTGGTGGCCGCCGAAGAGCAGGGCGTGGCGCAAGACCAGCTCAGCGGCACGATCCAGAACGACATCCTCAAAGAATTCATGGTGCGCAACACCTATATCTACGGCCCCGAGCCCAGCATGCGCATCATTGGCGACATTATTGAATACACCGCGCTGCACATGCCCAGGTTCAACTCGATCAGTATCTCGGGTTACCACATGCAAGAGGCCGGCGCCAACCAGGCGCTGGAACTGGCTTTCACGCTGGCCGACGGCAAGGAGTATGTCAAAACCGCGCTGGCCAAAGGCCTGGATGTGGATGGTTTTGCCGGCCGGTTGAGTTTCTTCTGGGCCATCGGCATGAATTTTTATTTAGAGATTGCCAAGCTGCGCGCCGCCCGCCTGCTGTGGTGCCGCATCATGAAGGGTTTTGACGCGAAGAACCCTAAAAGCCTGATGCTGCGCACCCACTGCCAGACCTCGGGCTGGAGCCTGACCGAGCAAGACCCGTACAACAACGTGGTGCGCACCACGGTAGAGGCCATGGCAGCGGTGTTTGGCGGCACACAAAGCCTGCACACCAATAGTTTTGATGAAGCCATCGCGCTGCCTACCGAGTTTTCATCCCGCATCGCCCGCAATACCCAGCTCATCATCCAGGAAGAAACCCACATCACCAGCGTGGTCGATCCCTGGGCCGGCAGTTACATGATGGAGAAACTGACCCAGGACATGGCCGATGCGGCCTGGGCCATCATCGAAGAAGTCGAATCGATGGGCGGCATGATCAAGGCGGTGGATTCAGGCTGGGCCAAATTGAAGATCGAGGCCAGCGCGGCTGAAAAACAGGCCCGCATCGACAGCGGGCGTGACGTGATCGTCGGCGTCAACAAATACAAGCTCAAAACCCAGGACGCGGTGGACATCCGCGAGATCGACAACGTCTCGGTGCGCGATGGCCAGATCGCCCGGTTGGGCCGCATCAAGGCCAGCCGCGACAGCGCGGCGGTGCAACAGGCGCTGCAAGCGCTGACCGATGCAGCCCACACCGGCCAAGGCAATTTGCTGGCGCTGTGCATTCACGCCATGCGGCTGCGCGCCACGGTGGGCGAGGTGAGCGATGCGCTGGAAACCATTTACGGCCGCCACCGCGCCGACATCCAGAAGGTGACGGGCGTCTACGCCGCCGCCTACGACTCGGCCGAAGGCTGGGACAAACTGAAAGCCGAAATAGCGGCCTTTGCCGACGCCGAAGGCCGCCGCCCCCGGGTGATGATTGCCAAGCTGGGCCAGGACGGCCACGACCGCGGCGCCAAGGTGGTGGCCACGGCGTTTGCCGACCTGGGCTATGACGTGGACATGGGCCCGCTGTTCCAGACGCCCGAAGAATGCGCCCGCCAGGCGATCGAAAACGATGTGCATGCGGTCGGCATCTCCACCCTGGCGGCGGGCCACAAAACCCTGGTGCCGGCCATCATCGCCGAGCTGCGCAAGCAGGGCGCCGACGACATCATCGTCTTCGTCGGTGGCGTGGTGCCGCAGCAGGACTACGGGTTTTTGTACGACGCTGGCGTCAAAGGCATTTACGGCCCCGGCACGCCCATCCCCGTCAGCGCCAAGGATGTGCTGGAGCAAATCCGCGCCGCCCAAGCCGCTTGATGCCTGGCTGTGATACCGTAATACAGTATTTCATCCAGGAGCCCGCCATGACCATTTCTGTCCGCATGGACCCGGTGCTTGAGCAAGCACTCACCCTGGCCGCCAAGCGTCTGGGCGTCACCAAGTCGCAATTCATCATCGATTCGGTTGAGCGCGCGCTGGGCCGCAAAAACCCGTTTGAGTTGATGCAGCGGCTGCAAGTCGAAGAAGCCCAGGCCGTGTACGCGGTCGATCAGGCTTTCAAAGGCGAAGAGCAGCCCTACGACACCGACGCCTCGCGCCAGCGCCTGATCGATCACCTCAAGAGCAAGCACGATGCCGGCAGCGCTGGTTGACGCCGGGCCGCTGGTAGCGCTGTTTGGCAGCGCCCAGCCGCAACAGGCGCGCTACCAGGCGTTGTTCAAAAAAGCGTCGTCAGAGGGCTGGGCGCTGGCCACCACCTGGCCTTGCATCGTCGAGGCCAGCTATCTGGTGATGCCACCGCAGCGCTTTGCCCTGCTGCGCTGGGTGGCTGAAGGGGGTGTGTCGGTGTTCCCGTTCGACCCGCAAGATCTTGAGCCGATGGTGGCGCTGATGCGCCGCTACACCGAAACACCGCGCACCCAGATGGATCTGGCCGATGCGTCGCTGGTCTGGCTGGCGTCTGATGCTGGCATCACCACCGTGCTGACGATGGACGTGCGCGATTTTTCGCGTTACCGGCTGGCCGACGGCCGGGCCTTCGAGATTTTGTAGCCATGGCCGAGCCCATCCTCACCAGCGCCGTCGGCATGCCCCACGCCGCCAGCACCGACAACGCCTGCGGCTTCATGCTGGCGCTGGCGCCCGCGTCTGAAGACGATTTTGAGGCCCTGTTTGCGCTGCGCATGGCCGCCATGCGCGACAGCCTGCAGCGCCTGGGCCGGTTTGACCCGCAGCGCGCACGTGAGCGCTTGAGCCGCGCCTTTGAGCCGGCGCACACCCGCCACATCCTGATGGGCGGTGAGCCGGTGGGGTTTGTCGTGCTGCTGCCGCAGGCCGGCCAGCTGGTGCTCGACCAGCTGTACATCCAGCCGCAGGCCCAGCGCCGGGGCGTGGGCAGCTGGGTGATGGCGCAGGTGCTGGCCGAGGCCGACCGCCTGGCGCAGCCGGTGCGGGTGATGGCACTCAAGCGCAGCGATGCAAACAGCTTTTACCTGCGCCACGGCTTTGTGCTGCAGCACGAGAGCGAATGGGATCTGCACTACCTGCGCCCAGCGCTGGGGGCGGTGGATGGCTGAGCCCGCACACGACACCCGCAGCGCAGTCGGCATGCCGGGCGACGCCCCAGGCCACGCCGGCCCCAGGCTGCCGCCGCCCGATCAGGCTTTGTTCGACGCCGTCACCGGCGCGCCCGGCCCGGGCCAGCGCCGTGCCGTGGCCAAGGCGATCACCCTGCTCGAATCGTCCCGTGCCGACCACCGTGTCCGGGCCGACGCACTGCTCAATGCGCTGCTGCCAGCCACCGGCAACTCCTTCCGGCTGGGCTTGAGCGGTGTGCCCGGCGTGGGCAAATCCACCTTCATCGAGGCGCTGGGCGTCTACCTGATCGGCCTCGGCCACCGGGTGGCGGTGCTGACGATCGATCCGTCGTCCAGCCTGGGCGGCGGCTCGATCCTGGGCGACAAGACCCGGATGGAGCGGCTGTCGATGGACACCCGGGCCTACATCCGGCCCAGCCCCAGCAGCGGCACGCTGGGCGGCGTGGCTGAAAAAACCCGCGAGGCGATGCGGGTCTGTGAGGCGGCGGGTTTTGATGTGGTCATCGTCGAGACCGTGGGCGTGGGCCAGAGTGAGATTGCCGTGGCCGGCATGGCCGACATGTTTGTGCTGATGCAGCTGCCGAACGCGGGCGACGACCTGCAGGCGATCAAAAAAGGCGTGATGGAGCTGGCCGACCTGGTGGTGATCAACAAGGCCGATCTGGATGAGGCCGCAGCCACCCGGGCGCGGGCGCAGATCAGCTCGTCGCTGCGCCTGGGTGGCCCGCACGGCCATGCCGACCCCGCGCAGCACGACCAGGCGCCCTGGCAGCCGCAGGTGATGCAGCTGTCGGCTTTGAAAGGCACCGGCCTGGCCGATTTCTGGGCCGCTGTCAGCCGGTTCCGTGCGCTGCAAGCCAGCAACCAGGGCCTGGCGGGCCGGCGCCATGCCCAAGACCAGGCATGGATGTGGGAGCGCATCGACGCCGGCCTGAGACAACGCTTCAAAACCCACCCGCAAATCAAGGCGGCACTGCCCGCGCTGAGCCGCGAGGTGCGCGCCGGCCGCGTTGCCGCGTCGGTGGCGGCGCGCCAGCTGCTGGACCTGTTCATCTGACACCCGCCGCCACCCCACCGAGAAACAGGACAACGCCATGCACGACATCCAGCAAAAACTAGAAGCCATGCGCGCCCAGGCCCGCCTGGGCGGCGGTGAGAAACGCATTGCCGCCCAGCATTCAAAAGGCAAACTCAGCGCGCGTGAGCGGCTGGATCTGTTGCTGGACGAAGGCACGTTCGAGGAATGGGACATGTTTGTCGAGCACCGCTGCAATGATTTCGGCATGGCCGACAACAAGATTCGCGGCGACGGCGTGGTGACGGGTTACGGCATGATCAACGGCCGCCTGGTATTTGTTTTCAGCCAGGATTTCACGGTCTTTGGCGGTGCCCTCAGTGAGGCCCATGCCGAGAAAATCTGCAAGGTGATGGACCAGGCGATGAAAGTGGGCGCGCCGGTGATCGGGCTGAATGATTCTGGTGGCGCCCGCATCCAGGAGGGCGTGGCCTCACTCGGCGGTTATGCCGATGTCTTCCAGCGCAATGTGATGGCCAGTGGCGTGATCCCGCAGATCAGCCTGATCATGGGCCCGTGTGCCGGCGGCGCGGTGTATTCACCGGCCATGACTGATTTTATTTTCATGGTCAAAGACAGCAGTTACATGTTTGTCACCGGCCCCGAGGTCGTCAAAACCGTGACGCATGAAGAGGTGACCGCTGAAGAACTGGGCGGCGCTGGCACCCACACCACCAAAAGCGGCGTCGCCGACCTGGCTTTTGAGAATGATGTTGAAGCCATCCTGATGCTGCGCCGGTTTTACAACTACCTGCCGCTGAACAACCGTGAAAAACCGCCCGTGCGGCCGAGTGGTGACCGCGCTGACCGGCTGGACATGTCACTCGACACGCTGGTGCCCAACAACGCCAACAAACCTTATGACATCAAGGAATTGATCCACAAGGTGGTGGACGACGGTGATTTTTTTGAGTTGCAGCCTGATTACGCCAAAAACATCGTCATCGGCCTGGGCCGGATGGATGGTTTGACGGTGGGCATCGTCGCCAACAACCCGCAAGTGCTGGCCGGCTGCCTGGACATCAAAAGCAGCATCAAGGCGGCACGGTTTGTGCGGTTTTGTGATGCCTTCAATATCCCGGTGGTCACCTTTGTGGACGTGCCCGGCTTTATGCCCGGCACCAGCCAAGAGTATGGCGGCATCATCAAACACGGCGCCAAACTACTGTATGCCTACGCTGAATGCACCGTGCCCAAGGTGACGGTGATCACCCGCAAAGCCTACGGCGGCGCTTATGACGTGATGAGCAGCAAACACCTGCGCGGCGATGTCAACTTTGCCTGGCCGAATGCCGAGATTGCGGTGATGGGCGCCAAAGGCGCGGTGGAAATCATCTTCCGCGAGGACAAAGGCGACCCCGCCAAACTGGCCGCGCGTGAGGCCGAATACAAAGCCCGCTTTGCCAACCCGTTTGTCGCCGGCAGCCGGGGCTTTATCGATGATGTGATCCAGCCGCACGAGACGCGAAAACGCATCTGCCGCAGCCTGGTGATGCTGCGCGACAAAAAACTTGAGAACCCGTGGCGCAAGCACGGCAACATCCCTCTTTGAGTTGGTCAGGAGATAAAAAAATGTTCAAGAAAATACTGATTGCAAACCGGGGTGAAATTGCGTGCAGAGTGATGAAAACTGCCCAAAAAATGGGCATTGCCACCGTCGCGGTGTATTCAGAAGCCGACCGTGATGCTTTGCATGTCGAATTGGCCGATGAAGCGGTGTGCATTGGCCCGCCGCCCAGCCGAGAGAGTTATCTGCAAGTCGATAAAATCATTGCCGCCTGCAAAGCCACCGGTGCGCAAGCGGTGCACCCGGGTTATGGTTTTTTATCAGAGAACGAGGCTTTTGCGCGCCGGGTCGAAGAAGAAGGCATTGTCTTCATCGGCCCCAAGCACGC
>JANMKO010000677.1:0-2432 GCA_031372085.1 Betaproteobacteria bacterium | reverse complement strand
CTGGCGGTGCGCCATGAAACCCGCTACCACTACGACCGGCCGGTGGAGGTGGCGCACCACAGCGCCTGGCTGCGCCCGCGTGACACCGAGGTGCAGCACGTGCAGCGCTGGGCGCTGAAAATCGAGCCCCAGCCCGACGATGCGGTGCAAGACAGCCGCGACGTGTTCGGCAACTGGCGCCACGGCTTCAGCCACGCGCGGGTGCATGACACGTTGACGGTGACCAGTGTCTTCCAGGTCCGGCTGGCAGCACCGCCGCCGCTGGACGCGGCCCTGAGCCCGCCGTGGGAGGAGGCCGCCCAGGCCCTGCGCTACCGTGCCGGCGTGACCCAGCCCGATGCGGTGGAGTTTGTGCTGCCCAGCCACTTTGCGCCCTGCGACGCCCGCCTGGCCGCGTTTGCGCAAGACCTGTTCACGCCCCTGCGCCCGCTGCTGCAGGGCGCACTGGCGCTAATGAGCCGCATTTATCAGCGCATGGAGTTCAACGCGCAAGCCACCGACGTGGCCACGAATGCCTTGCAGGCGCTGGCAAAAGGGCAGGGCGTGTGCCAGGATTTTGCGCACCTGATGATCGGCGCGATGCGCTCACTGGGGCTGGCCGCGCGCTACGTCAGCGGCTACCTGCTGACCGAGCCGCCCGCCGGCCAGCCGCGCCTGATCGGCGCTGACGCCAGCCATGCCTGGGTCGAAGTCTGGTGCCCGCTGCACGGCTGGGTGGCGCTTGACCCGACCAACGACATCGCCGTCGGCCAAGACCATGTCACCCTGGCCTGGGGCCGTGATTACGCTGACGTGGCCCCGCTGCGCGGCGTGATCCGGGGCGGCGGCACCGCACCGCCCGAGGTGGCTGTGACGGTGGAGCCGGTGTGAGCCCATCCCCTGCACCCGCCCCCGCACCGGCGCTGCACTTTGTGCGCGCCGCCGGGCCGGCCGACGCCGATCAAATCCAGGCGATTTTTGAGCAATCGCTGCGCAGCGCCGACTGGCTGGCGCCAGGCGCCGAGATCGACACCGACTTCAAGCGCAACTCGTCAGGCGAGGCGGTGTATGTCTGCCTGTCAGCGGCCGGCCGCATCAGCGGCTTTTTGGCGGTGTATGCCGCCGGCGCGTTTGTGCACCACCTGTACGTGGCACCGCACGCCCAGCGCCAGGGCGTTGGCAGCGCGCTGCTGGCCGCGCTGGCCCAAGAGCTGCCCAAGCCCTGGCGGCTGAAATGCGTGACCGCCAACCACGCAGCGCGGCAGTTTTACGCCCGCACCGGTTGGGTGGAGACTGAAAAAGCGCTGGGCAGCCAGGGTGAGTACGTGGTGCTGCGGCAGTTTTGACAGCGGCGGGTGGGCCAGCCAAGCCAGCTGAGCGCCCGGATGCACCCTCACCCCAACCCTCTCCCGCGTGCGGGAGAGGGAGCAAGGCAAAGCCCCTGCAAGCCGGCCAGCGCGGTCGTCTCACCCCAACCCTCTCCCGCGTGCGGGAGACGGAGCAAGGCAAAGCCCTGCAGGCCGGCCCGCGTGGTCGTGCGGGGCACCTTCTGCCGCATGCGGGCGTAGGTTGGGGTGAGGGTCTGCAACAAGCGGCAACGCCCCGGTGCGCGCCGCGCATGCCAGGCCCACCCGGGCTTTCCCGGGTCAGCCACGGCGCTGCGCCCTGTCAGCATGTAGACACAAGACGCCGGCCGGCCCCGCCCGCTAGCCTGCCGGCTGTCCTGTCTGTGCCATCCCCGGTGGATGGTCAACCCGCTCGCCGCCACCGGAGACCCGCTTGGCCCTTGTGCAATTGCTGATCTCGGGCGTCTCGCTCGGCTGCATTTATGCGCTGATCGCACTCGGCTTTGTGCTGATCTACAAGGCCACCGAGACCGTCAACTTTGCCCAGGGTGAGCTGATGATGCTGGGCGCGTTTGGCGGCTTGATCCTGATGAAGGCGGCCGGCTGGTCGTTCTGGTTTGCCGCGCCGCTGGCCGTGCTGGCGATGTTCATGCTGGGCATGGCGCTGGAGCGGCTGGTGATCCGGCCGATCATGGGCCAGCCGCAATTCACCATCGTGATGCTGACGATTGGCGTGGGCTACACCGCCCGCGGCCTGGTGTCGATGATCCCGGAGATCGGCACCGAGACCCACAGCCTGGCCGTGCCCTACAAAGGCGAGGTCATCCACCTGGGCGGCGCGGTGATCAGTGTCGAGCAGGTGGCGGTGATCGGTGTCACGGCGCTGTTGTGCGCTGCGCTGTTTGTGATGTTCCGCTACAGCAAGCTCGGCATTGCGATGCAGGCCACGTCACAAAACCAGTTGGCGGCTTACTACATGGGCATCCCGGTGCGGCGCATCAACGGGCTGGTCTGGGGCTTGTCGGCGGCGGTGGCCGCACTGGCCGGGCTGCTGCTGGCGCCCATCACCTTTGTGCACGCCAACATGGGCTTCATCGGTTTGAAGGC
>JANMKO010000668.1:0-4494 GCA_031372085.1 Betaproteobacteria bacterium | reverse complement strand
GCCAAAAAGCGCTTCCCCGGCCTGCTGGCGATGTTTGCCCGGCTGGGTGAGCAAACCGGCCAGTTGCCGCAGATGCTGGACCGCGCAGCGCGCCAGCTCAGCGGTGAGGTGCAGCGCCGGGCGATGGCGCTGGCCACCCTGCTGGAGCCGCTGCTGATCGTGGTGATGGGCGTGGTGGTGATGTTGATCGTGCTGGCGGTGCTGATGCCGATCATCCAGCTCAATACCTGGGTGAAATAGGCGGCGAGGGCGGCATCAGCCGCCTTGGCACCTGGATCACATCGCGAAAAAATCAACGTTGCCATCGTCGAGGTCGTAACGCGCCCCGACCACCTTGACCTTGCCGGCGCGGATCGGCTCGGCCATCACCGGGCCCGAGTTGCGCAGCCGGATCACCACCCGCTTGACGTTTTCACGCACTGCCGCGTCCAGCAGATCTTCGCCCTTGGCGCCGCTGCTGCGCGCCAACAGTGCCGCCGGCAGGATCGGTTCGATCATCTGGTTGAGGCTGCCCGGGAAAACGGTGTTCTTCTCCACCACCGACAACGCGGCCTCGACCGCGCCGCAGCGCTCATGGCCCAGCACGACGATCAGCGGCACCCCCAGCACGGCCACCGCATACTCGATGCTGCCCAGGGCCACGGTGTCAACCGTGTTGCCGGCATTGCGCACGATGAACAACTCACCCAGGCCCCGTCCGAAAAGCACCTCCGGCGGCACCCGGCTGTCCGAGCACGACACCAGCACCGCAAACGGTGTTTGACCGCGCGCAATCTCAAGCCGCCGGTCACGGCCCTGAACCGACCGCAACGGCGAATCGGTCAAGAACTTGTCGTTGCCTTCCTTCAGCAAGGCCAGTGCCTGATCCGCCGTCAGGGTCGTCTTCTTGGCGTCGGCCGCAAAGAGGTTGGAAGCACTGGCGCTGGCCACCAGCCCCAGCGAACCACAGCAGGCACGCTTGAACAGCGTGCGGCGTGGCAGGTTTTCTTGGGTCATGAAGTTCTCCGTTGGGTCGATTGGCAAATTTGCCGCACTTGCCCGGGCGCAGAGTATCGGTTGCACACACGGGGCCCTGATGGCGGCGCCTGGGCGGCTGGCCATCCCCGATCCAGGCGAGGCCGGGCGGCCCGCGACTTGCTAGTATTTTGGTCAGCATCTGCGGCGCGATGGCCGGTCTGATCGCCGCTTTGCCCGGCGCCGCAACTGCTGCAATAGTCTGGCTGGACTTTGGAGGTGTGTGCATGACCCGCTCATCAACCGACCTGGTAACCACCCCCCCGCCACGCGGCGGGCTGCCGATCGCGCAGCTGCGCAGCGTTTACCGCTGCGACGAGGTGGCGCGCCGGCTCACCAAGCTGCCGGCCAAAGACCATGAGGGATTGCGCAGCACCTATGAGCGCATGCTGGAGCGCGGCGCTGACCGGTTCCAGGTCAAGCCCAGCGGCCTGCCGGCGATGGCGCACCTGTATGACGAGATGCCCAACTTTCACGCCGTGCTCGATGACATCCGGCGCCAGTTGGCGCTGTGCCAGGACAGCCGCGACGCGCTGGAGATCACGCCAATGCTGCTGCTGGGCCCGCCCGGCGTGGGCAAGACCCACTTTGCACGCGAGGTGGCGCAGCTGCTGGGCACCGGCATGGGCTTTGTCTCGATGAGCTCACTCACCGCCGGCTGGGTGCTGTCGGGTGCGTCCAGCCAGTGGAAGGGCGCCCGGCCGGGCAAGGTGTTCGAGACGCTGGTGGACGGCGAATATGCCAACCCGGTGATGGTGGTCGATGAGATCGACAAAGCCCGTGGCGAGCATGCCTACGACCCGCTGGGCGCGTTGTACAGCCTGCTGGAGCACGACACCGCCCAGCAATTTGTCGATGAATTTGCCGAGGTGGCGGTGGACGCCAGCCAGTTGATCTGGGTGGCCACCGCCAATGACGAGCGGGCCATCCCCGAGCCGATCTTGAACCGGGTCAATGTCTACCAGGTGGCCGCGCCTGATCGCGACGCGGCCCGCGCCATCGCGCTGCGGCTGTACAGCAGCATCCGCAGCCAGCACGATTGGGGCCGCCGCTTTGAGCCGGCGCCGCTGGACGCGGTGCTGGACGGCCTGGCCGACATGGCGCCGCGAGAGATGCGCCGGGCCTGGATGACCGGCTTTGGCAATGCCCGGCTCGACGGCCGTGACCGCATCGAGCCGGCTGATCTGCCGGCCGCGGGTGGTGCCGGCAAGCGCGGGCCGCTGGGCTTCATGAACTGAGCCGGCGGCGCGACGCCGCCCAAACACCGCCCAAACGTCGCCCAAACGCCGCTCAGACGCCGGCCAGGCCCAACGACGCGCCACCGCGGTGGATGCAGTGGCGGCCGGCCTGCTTGCCGGCGTACATCGCTGCATCCGCGCGTTTGAGCAGGTCACCGGCGCTGCGGCCGTCGTGCGGCGCCAGCGCAAAGCCGATCGTCAGGCCCACCCGGCAAAGCTGGCCGTCGGCCTCGAAGGGCTGCAAGAACGCATCCAACAGTTTGCGGCCCAGCGCCAGCGCCTCGGCCTCACCGCTGATGCCGGCCGTCATGATGACAAACTCGTCGCCGCCCAGCCGGGCCACCACATCGTCACGCCGCACCTGGCAGCGCAGGCGCTGGCCCACCTGCACCAGCAGGGCATCGCCCACGTCGTGGCCATGGCAGTCATTGATCGGCTTGAAGCCGTCCAGGTCCAGCAGGTAGACCACCAGCGCACTGTCGGGCCTGATGTGCTGGAGCGCCACATCCAGCGCCAGGCTCAGGCCACGCCGGTTGGGCAGGCCGGTGAGGGCGTCGGTGTGGGCCAGCGAGACGAGGGCCTGTTTCTCCAGCTCGGTGCGCTCGGCGCTGCGGCGCACGGCCTCGATGTGCAGGCCCAGCACCCGCAGCCAGACCAGCATCTCCACCGTCGATCCCCACTGGAACAGGTTTTGCGTCCACACATTCGCCGGCAGCAGCCCGCGCAGCATGCCGGCCAGCGCAACGGCGCCCACCATATAGGCGCCCCAGCCGATCAGCATGTAAAGGCCGGCCCGGTCACCCGCGCGCGCCCGGCCCCAGGCCGCCGGGATCACCAGCAGCGGCATCAGCGGGCCCAGCAGGGTGGCGGCCAACTGGGCCGCCGGGTAGTCCAGCAGGCCCAGCAGGCCCAGGCAGAACGACACCGCAGACGCCAGCGACAGCCCCATCAGCGCCCGGTGGATGCGCGGGCTGTGCAGCCGGGTGTTCAGCGCGCGGGCCACAAACAGCGCACCGGCGCTCTGCGCCAGCATCACCGACAGCGGCGACATCATCGCCACCAGGCCGGTGCGCTGCGACCACAGATGCTGCTGGCCGACACCGTAGCAATCCAGAAAAAAGGCGGTTGAACCCAGCACCATCAAGGCATACAAGCCGAACAGGCCGTTGCGCAGGCTGATCCAGTGCGCCAGGCTGTAAACCAGCAGGGCCAGCGCCACCCCCAGCATCAGGCCCTGGGCCAGATGGCGGCCGGCCTCGCGGGCCAGAAACCGGTCGGGCTTGCTCAAGGTGATCGGCAGCACCAGCGCGCTTTGGGTCAGCACCCGCAGGTAAATCTCACTGGGCTGGCCCACCGGCAGTTGCAAGGTCACGGCATGGCTGCGGCTGGGCATCGGCCGCTGCGCAAAGGGTTGAACCGCCCCCAGCCGGTGCTGCTGCAACACCCGGCCCTGGCTGACCAGGTAAACATCGGCCTGGTTGAGCACCGGGAAGTCGATGTCGAACACCCAGCGGCCGTCTCCGGTGGCCACTTGCAACGGCAGGCGCAGCCAGACCGCCTCGCGGTGCAGGCCCAGGCTGGACGCCGGGCCGGTGGGCGGCTCAAAGGCGCGCCAACGCGCCAGCGCGCCGTCCAGCGTCAGGGCCCGGCCCGGGTCAGCCAGCAAGCCCAGGTTGGGCCAGGCATCGACCACCGGCCGACTGTCGTCCAGCACCAGCCGCTCGGCCGGGGCCAGGCCAGGGCCATTGGCCGCCAGCGCCTGGCCCGGGCCCAACTGGCAGGCTACGCAGGCTACGCAGGCCAGGCACGCCAGGCAGCACCGCAGCCAAACCCCCGCCCTGGCCCAGGCCGCCCACAGGGCAGCGGCCTGGGCAAACCGGCGGCGCAGCAAGGGCTTGTGCATGGTGGGGTTGCGGGGGCCGTGGCCCGGGGGTGCCGGCCCACGACCGGGCCTGTCGGTTTATCGGCCCGGCCGGGCCCGGCTTGAGCACGTCCGGCGCTGGCGCTGCCGGCGGTGAAGGGCCAGGGCGCGCTGGCCAGGGATGCATCGTGAATGACCAGCGGCCAGCGACCAGCGGCCAGCGGTTTGCCAGCAACCTGGCTTCTATGATCCCCGCATGCATGCACCCACCCACCCCGGCAGCAGCCAGCCGCCCGGCCCGCCGGACTTGCCCGAGCGGCTGGTGATTGCGCTGTCATCGCGCGCGCTGTTTGATTTTGAGGCCGAGAACCAGGTTTTTGA
>JANMKO010000638.1:0-1901 GCA_031372085.1 Betaproteobacteria bacterium | reverse complement strand
TAGCCGACAGAGCAAGACTGGCGCACCACCAGCTCAGCGCGCAGCGTCTGGTGGTGCACGCCGCTGCGGCCAGGGGTCTCGATGGCGCTGGCCAGCCGGTCGAGCGCCAGGCTGCCCAGCTCGGCGATGCGCACCCGCACGGTGGTGAGTGGCGGGGTGAGGTAGCGGGCGATGGGGATGTCATCAAAGCCGGCCAGCGCGATGTGGTGCGGCACCTTGACGCCAGCCTCGGCCAGCGCGGCCAGGCAGCCGATGGCCATCATGTCGTTGCCGCAAAAAACGGCGCTGGGCCGCTGCGCCAGGGTGGCGATCTCACTGCCGGCGCGCCAGCCTGATTCTTCGCTGAAGTCGCCGGGCAGCACCAGCTCGGGCGCAGCCGGCAGCAACTCGGCCAGCGCCGAGCGGTAGCCGCGCAGCCGCTCTTGCGCCTCGTAGTTGTTGTCGGGGCCCGAGATGAAGGCCACGCACGGGTGGTCTTGCGGGCGATCACGTGGGCAGCGGGCGATCAAATGGCGTGTCATGGCCAGCGCGCCGCCGTAGTTGTCCACCGCAAATGACGACTGGGCGCCCTCGGGCAGGCGGGTGTTGATCAGCACCACCGGCAGGCCCAGCGGCAGGTTGGCGGCCAGCGATTCGGTGTTGACGTGGGGCGACATCACCAGCAGCCCGTCCACCCGGCCGTGCATCGCGCGCAGTGCGGCGGTGGCCTCACGCTCGTCGCCGTGTGAGCTGGACACCAGCAGGTGCAGGCCACGCGCCCGGGCGCTGAGGTCGATGCCGCGGATCAGCTCAGAGAAGTATTCACCGTACAGATCGGGCAGCAGCGTGCCCACGGTGTGGGTGCGGCGGGTGATCAGGCTGCGCGCAGCTGACGACGGCGTGAAGCGCAGATCAAGCGCCACAGCCTGCACTTTTTGCCGGGTTTGGGTGGTGACGTTGTCGGCGCCGTTGAGGGCGCGCGAGACGGTGGCCACCGAGACACCGGCAACGCGGGCGACATCCTTGATCGTGGTGGCCATTCGGGTGTCAGGGGGTGCGTGATGTGGCGGCGCGTGGGCTGGCAGCGGCCTGGCGACCGGATCAATGTAAAGGTTTTCATGGCGGGGAAGACTACACAGTTACCCCAGTTTTTTGGGGTTGGGTGGGGCGCTGGCGTCGGCGTTGCTTTTGCTGGCGGGACGGGGTGGCGGTTGCTTTGTGTCATTTGCCTGGCCTGGGCTTGGGTGGCTGGGTGGGTGCCGGGTGGGTGGTTTTTGCGGCGGTGGCCGCTGATGCAGGTGCCCGGTGGGTGGTCTTTGCGGCGGTGCCGCTGTTGCAGGTGCCGGGCAGGTGGTCTTTGCGGCGGTGGCGGCTGATGCAGGTGCCGGGCGGGTGGTCTTTGCGGCGGTGGCCGCTGGCAGGTGCCGGGATTCGGCCCGGCGGCCGCCTCCCTTTCTTTTTGGCGAAAAAGAAAGGAAGCAAAGAAAAGCGCTTGCAAA
The DNA here is from genome assembly GCA_031372085.1 of Betaproteobacteria bacterium. Taxonomy (GTDB): domain Bacteria; phylum Pseudomonadota; class Gammaproteobacteria; order Burkholderiales; family Burkholderiaceae_C; genus Pseudaquabacterium. Next base: position 423 of record JANMKO010000638.1, on the reverse strand, counting down.
CAGTTTCTATGTCACGCCGGCCGACTGCGATGGACGACACGCAGTACTGACTCGCCTGCGCCGCAGGCTCAGACAGGGTTTCGACTTGATGGGTGAGTGGGGCCGATGCGCACCTGGGCGGCCAAGTTGACGGGGTGCGCGTCGGGGCCGCCCCCTCACCCCTGCCCTCTCCCCCGTGCCGGGGGCGAGGGAGCAAGGCACGTTGTCCTGTTCGCGCCGTGCCTTGCTCCCTCTCCCGCACGCGGGAGAGGGCGGGGGTGAGGGCGCGCCGAGCGCCGGGCTGATCAACCGCACCCCCCCGGCCCGGTACTGACTCGCCTGCGCCGCAGGCTCAGACAGGGTTTCCCTGGGCCGCCAAGGTGAAGGGTGCGCGTCGGGGCTGCCCCCACACCCCAGCCCACTCCCCCGTGCCGGGGGCGAGGG
>JANMKO010000525.1:0-4344 GCA_031372085.1 Betaproteobacteria bacterium | reverse complement strand
GCGCCGATCAACCGGCGCGCCGGTCCAGCAGCATCGCGTCGCCGTAGCTGAAGAACCGGTAGCCGGCCTCGATGGCGTGGCGGTACAGCGCGCGCTGGTGGTCGTGTCCGGCAAATGCGGACACCAACATCAGCAGCGTGCTCTTGGGCAGGTGAAAGTTGGTGATCAGCCGGTCCACCACCTGAAACTCGAAGCCCGGCGTGATGAAGATGTCGGTCTCGCCGGCCTGCGCCCGCAGCGCGCCGCCCCGCGCCGCCGATTCCAGCGCGCGCAGCGTGGTGGTGCCGGCGGCCACGATGCGCCCGCCCGCCGCGCGGGTGCGGTTGATGGCCGCCACCGTGGCCGCGCCCACCTCAAACCACTCGCTGTGCATCTTGTGCCGGGCCAGTGCGTGCGCCCGCACCGGCTGGAAGGTGCCAGCGCCCACATGCAGGGTGACATTGGCGCTGGCCACGCCGCGCGCGGCCAGTGCGGCCAGCACGGCGGCATCAAAATGCAGTGACGCGGTGGGCGCGGCCACCGCGCCGGGGCGCTGGGCAAACACGGTCTGGTAGCGCGCCACGTCGTCGGCCGCGTCCGGGTGCGTGATGTACGGCGGCAGCGGCACATGGCCGTGGGCTTGCAGCAGGTCCAGCGGCTCGGCCGGGAATTGGAGGTGGAACAAATCGCCGTCGGCCCCGCTGCGGCCTAGCACCTCGGCGCTGAAAGCGCCGTCGGCAAAGTGCAGCAGGCTGCCGGTTTTGGGCGATTTGCTGGCGCGCAGGTGGGCCAGCACCTGGTGGCCGGGCAGCACCCGCTCGACCAGCGCCTCGACCACGCCGCCGGTGGCTTTCTCACCCAGCAACCTGGCCTTGATGACCCGGGTGTCGTTGACGACGAGCAGGTCACCCGGGTCCAGCAGCGTGGGCAGATCGCGGAACACCCGGTCCACCGGCAAATCACCCCGGCCATCGAGCAGCCGCGACGCGCTGCGCTCGGCAGCCGGGTGCTGGGCGATCAGCCCGGGCGGCAGCTCAAAATCAAAATCGGCGAGGGTGTGGGGCGGATCGGGCTGGGGCATGGTGTTCAGGCGGGGCAGACCTGAAGACTTGGGGCTGCGCGGGATTGTTCCATGCCCGGCCAGACGGAGGCGGGCGGGCAGGTGGGCGGGTGGGCGGGTGGGCGGGTGGCCCGATGCCGCGGCTTCACCGTGCCGCTGGCACGGCTGGCCACTGCACCGCAGGCGGCGTTGCGGGTGGTCGAGACGATTTTGTGGCAGCTTGTGCGGCGGCCTGTGCAGCAGCCGGCGTGGACCCACCCGCCGCCGCCGCACCAGGCCCTGCCGGCGCCGCCTCGTCCAGCCCGATCTCGGCCACGGCGCCACCGTCCAGCCACTCGCTGTACAGCCAATCGTTGCCGCCGCCGCTGCGTTGCACGCCCTCGGGCGGCGCGGGCTCGGCCACCAGCGGCACGCCCTTCAGCGCGTGGGCCATGAACTCGATCCACATCGGCAGCGCCAGGCCACCGCCCGACTCCCGCGAGCCCAGGCTTCTGGGCTGGTCATGGCCCATCCAGGCCACTGCCACCAGGCCGGTGCTGCCGGTGCCGGCGTTGGCAACCGACGCCAGGCCCGCGCCCGCCAGCGCGGGCTGAAAGCCGGCAAACCAGGCGTCCACCGCGTCGTTGGTGGTGCCGGTCTTGCCGTACACGTCGCTGCGCTGCAACTGCTGCTGGGCCCGGGCGGCGGTGCCCACCCGGGTCACGTCATTGAGCAGGCTGTTGGTGATGAAAACATTGCGCGCCGGCAGCACCCGCTGGGCTTCGTCCAACGGCACGGCGGCGGGCGCCTCGAACAGCACCTTGCCCTGGGCGTCGCTGATGCGCTCGATCACCACCGGGGCCACCGGCCAGCCGCCGTTGGCCAGCACGCCGTAGGCTTGCGCCAGTTGCAGCGGGGTGGTGCTGCCGGCGCCCAGCGCCAGCGTCAGGTTTTGCGGCTGGCGGGCGGCATCGAAGCCAAAGCGCGCCGCCCAGTCGCGCACCACGTCCACCCCCACCTGGCGCAGCAGGCGGATGCTGACCAGGTTCTTGCTGCGCGCCAGCGCCTCGCGCAGCGTCAGCGGGCCGTCAAAAACGCCGTCCGAGTTCTGCGGCGCCCAGCCGTCGGCGTTGTCCAGCGGCGCGTCGTTGATGCGGGTGGCGGGCGTCACGCCGTGCTCCAGCGCAGCCGAGTACAAAAACGGCTTGAAGCTCGACCCCGGCTGGCGCCAGGCCTGGGTGACATGGTTGAACGGCTGGCGCGTGAAGTCGTACCCACCCACCAGCGCCCGCACCCGGCCCGTGACCGGATCGAGCGCCACCAACGCGGCCTGCACCTCGGGCCATTGGGTGACGGCCCAGCGGCTGTTGGCCGCCCCCGCCGACACCTGCCACACCCGCACGATGTCGCCGCGCGTGATCGCCAGATCGACCGGCGCTCTGGCCGCCAGCCCGGCCTGGGCCACCCGCAAACCGTCACCGCTGATGCGCAGCGCCTCACCGGTGGCCAGTTGCAGCCGCAGCTCTCGCGGGCTGGCGGCCAGCACGATGGCCACCCGCAAGAACTCATCGTCCGGGTGGTCGCGCAGCGCCTGGGCGGCGGCGCGCTCGATGTCGGGGTTGGCCGCCGTGCTGCCATCCTGCGCCCGGTCTGCCGGCAGGTCTTCATGGTCTTCCGGGCCGCGCCAGGGCTGGCGCGCGTCATAGGCCAGCACACTGCGGCGCAGCGCGGCCCAGGCGGCTTGCTGGTCGGCCGCGCGCAGCGACGTGGTGACTTTGATGCCCTGCGAGTAGGCCTCGGTGCCCAGCCGCTGCACCACCAGCTGGCGCGCCATCTCGGCCACATGCTCGGCATGCAGCGGCACTTGCAGCGCGCTGCGGATCTTCAGCGGCTCGGCCCGGGCGCTGGCCTGCTGGGCCTCGGTGATGGCGCCGGTGGCCCGCATGCGCGCCAGCACGGTGTGCTGGCGCTGGGTGGCGCGGGCCAGGTTGGTGATCGGGTTGGCATAGCCCGGGTTTTGCGGCAGGCCGGCGAGCATCGCTGATTCGGCCAGGCTGAGTGCGGCCAGCGGCTTGCCGAAGTAGGCATCGGCGGCGGCAAAACCATAGCTGCGCTGGCCGAGGTAGATCTGGTTCATGTACAGCTCAAGAATTTGGTCCTTGCTCAACTGGCGCTCGATCTTCAGCGCCAGCAGCGCTTCTTTCAGCTTGCGCTCGGCCGTCAACCGGGACGACAAGAAAAACGTGCGCGCCACCTGCTGGGTGATGGTGGACGCGCCCTGCCGCAGCCCGCCGGTGGCCGCGGCCAGCAGCGCGCGCAGCACGCCTTTGGGGTCGATGCCGATGTGCTCACGAAAGCGCGCGTCTTCCACCGCCAGCACCGCCTGCTGCAACAACGGTGGTATCTGTGCAATCGGCACAAATTGCCGGCGCTCGGCGCCAAACTGGGCGATCTCCACCCCGTCGGCAGTGAACACCTGCAAGGGCTGGCGCGGCTGGTAGCGGGTGACGCGGTCAAGCGGCGGCAGTTGCGGCGCATACCAGGCCACCGCGCCGGCCAACAGCAGCAACGCCGCCAGCAGCCCGCCCAGCGCCCAGCCCAGGGCCAACCGCCAGCGCCGGGTTGGGCGGCCAGGTGCAGGGCGTGGGGCGCCCAATTCGGGCAGCGGTGGCATGACAGGCGGTAGACCGGGGCGGGACGGATCAAGACAGCGGCGCGGCGCGGCGCCGGGCAGGGCCGGCCAAGACGGCGCGAGGCGCCCGGCGCGGCGTGTGATTATCGGCAACGCCAGCACACCGCCCGCAGATCGCCGGCACGCCGCACGCCACCCAGGCCCGCGCCGCCGCAGCGCCCGGCACCGCCCACTCCCCGCACGGCAGAATCGTGCCGCATGGCCGACACCCCGCCCGCTCTCAGCCCGGCCCAGCGGCAAAAATCCGGGCCGCAGCGGGCGATGGACAAGCTGGGGCTGCGGCGCGACATCGACCTGGCGCTGCACCTGCCGCTGCGCTACGAGGACGAAACCCGCGTCACGCCCATCGCCGACTCGCCCGACGGTGCGCCGGTGCAAATCGAAGGCACCGTGCAGGATTGCCAGATCGATGCGCGCGGCCGGCACCAACTGCTGGTGCGCATTGCCGACAGCAGCGACAGCCTGCTGCTGCGCTTTCTCAACTTCTACCCCAGCCACCAGAAAACCCTGGCCGCAGGCGCCCGGGTGCGGGTGCGCGGTGAGGCCCGCACCGGCTTTTTTGGCCGCGAGATGGTGCATCCGCAGTTCAGGGCGGTGGACGAGCACACCCCGCTGGCCACGGCGCTGACCCCCG
>JANMKO010000519.1:0-5560 GCA_031372085.1 Betaproteobacteria bacterium | reverse complement strand
CGCCACCCGGTGCGCCATGCCCGAGACCACCGCCAGATCGTGCGTGATGAGCAACATGCCCATGCGCTTTTCGCGCTGCAGGTCTTTGAGCAGGTCGAGGATCTGGGCCTGGATCGTCACGTCCAGTGCCGTGGTGGGCTCGTCAGCCACCAGAAAATCGGGCTCGGCGGCCAGCGCAATGGCAATCATCACGCGCTGCTTCTGGCCACCGCTCATGCGGAAGGGGTAGTCGTCGATGCGGCGCTCGGGCTCGGGGATGCCCACCCGCTTGAGCCAGTCGATGGCCTTGGCACGGGCGGCCTGGCCGCGCAGGGGCGTGTGGGCCTCGATCACCTCGACGATCTGCTGGCCGATCTTCATCACCGGGTTCAAGCTGGTGGCCGGCTCTTGGAAGATCATCGCAATGCGCCCGCCGCGCACCGCCCGCATCTCGGATTCGGGCAGTGCCAGCACGTCCAGCGCATCTTTGCCGCGGCCGATGTGGATGTCGCCGCCAGCGATAGTGCCACTCTCGGGCAGCAGGCGCATCAGCGCCAGCGCAGTCATGCTTTTGCCGCAACCCGACTCGCCCACCAGCGCAAAGGTCTCGCCGCGCTCAATCGACAGCCGCATGCCGTCGATGGCCCGCACCAGGCCGCTTTCACTGTCGAGTTCGACCGTCAGGTCGCGGATGTCGATCACGGCGTGGCCGCTTTGCGCGCGGCCGGCAGGCGGCGGCGGCGCGCCACCCGCGCCCGCGGGTCGAAGGCGTCGCGCACCCCATCGGCAAACAGGTTGGCGGCCAGTACCACCGTCACCATGAAGCCGAAGGCGGCGGCAAAGCTCCACCACACCACCGGGTCACGGCTCATCTCTTTGCGCGCCAGGTTGATCATGCCGCCAAAGCTGTTCATCGACGGATCCACCCCCACGCCCACGTACGACAGCACGGCTTCGTAGAGGATCAGCGACGAGAACTCAAGCACCGTGACGATCAACATCAAGTGCGCCACGTTGGGGAAGATGTGGCGCGCCATGATGCGAGCATGGCTGACGCCAAAGGCGCTGGCGGCCTGCACGTAATCGAGCTCACGCAGCTTGAGCGTCTCGCCGCGCAGCAGCCGGCACAGGCCGGCCCAGCCGGTGAGGCCGAGCACGGTGCACAGCAAGAACAGCTTCAAGTCGGCGCGCTCGGCGCCGGTCTCGAACAGATCGGGGTTTTTGTCGAGAAACACCTGCACCATCAGCACGCAGGCGGCGATCAGCAGCACATTGGGCACCGACGACAGCACCGTGTACAGGTACTGGATCAGCTCATCGACCCAGCCCTTGAAGTAACCCGCCAGCAGGCCCAGCCCCACCGCCAGCGGCAGCGTGGCCACCGTGGCCAGGGTGCCGATGACAAACGCGGTGCGGATGCTCTTGAGGGATTGGTACAGCACGTCGTTGCCGGTGAGGTCGGTGCCCAGCAGGTGGTAGGGGCCTGACAGCAGCGTGGCCGGGCCGATCACCAAGCCGGCCACGCCCAGGGTGGCCAGCGCCACATGCCAGGGCACGGGCATCTCGCGCCGGCGCATGCGGGCCCAGGTGGTGGCCACGGTCTGGCGCGTGCCGGCGGCCACCGCCAGCACCAGCAGGCCGCACAGCAGCAGCGCCAGCGCAGCGCCCAGCGCCAGGCCCTGGCCGATCAGGCTGGCGATGTCGCCGGCCCACTGGGTCTCGGGGTCGGTCAAGTGCCGGCCGCCAAACTCAAGCCGCGGCGCGACACGGCGGATCTCACCGTCCACCTGCTTGGACTCTTTGGTGAACCCGAGGTAGGACAAGGGCCGCGAGTAGGTGGATTCACGCGATTGGATCAACTGCCACAGCGTGGCGTCGAGCAGTGACCGGGTGCGTGATTCATAGGCCGGCGCGGCTTTTTGCGCCACTGAGGCTCCCGCAGCCGGCGGCAGCAGCGGCCGGTAGTGCACGCTGTCGAGCAGCGTCACCCCCAGGCACAGCAGCAGCACCAGCGACGACGCCAGCGCCGGCGCATCACGAAACACCTTGCGCCAGTTGGCCGCCAGCTGCGGCCGGCGCAAGACCAGCATCGCATAGGCCACCAGGGTGGCGATCAACAGCCAGATCGCGGCATCGGTCCACAGCAAGACAAATTTCGGCATGGTCGGCCTGGCGCTAGCTCAAACGCACCCGGGGATCGACCCAGGTGTAGACGATGTCGATCAGCACATAGGTGGCGATGTACAGCAGCGAGCCGACAAACACCATGGTGCGCACGATGGCGAAATCCTGCCTTGAAATGGCCTCAATCACATAGGCGCCCAGGCCCGGCAGGCCAAAAAAGCTCTCGAACACCAGGCTGCCCAAGAAGACATACGGCAGGTAGCTGCCGGCGCTGGTGACGATGGGGATCAGCGCATTGCGCAGCACGTGGCGGTACAGCACGGCGCCCTCGCTCAGGCCCTTGGCGCGTGCGGTGCGCACGTAGTCTTTGCCGATTTCTTCAAGAAACATCGCCCGGTACAGCCGCGCCTCACCACCCAGCCGGGCCAGCAGCGACAAACCCACCGGCAGCACCAAAAACTTGATCGCGTCCAGCCCTGGCGCATAGCCCGATATCGGCGCCAACTTGAACACCCGCGAGAAAAAGAACTGGCCGACGATGATGTAGAACAGGCTGGAGATCGACAGCATCAGCACGCAGCTGATGACGCCCCAGAAATCAAGCCGCGAATGGCGGAACATCGCCAGCAGCAGTGCAAAGGCGGTGCTGGCAAGCACCTGCAGGATGAACAGCGGCAGCGCCATCTGCAGGCTCACCCACATGCGGCTGGCCACCTCGCCGCCGATGTCGCCCCCGCTCTCAGAATCAGGCCGGCCAAACTTCAGTGCAAACAGCGACACCGAGCGATCAAAGAAGATGGTGTCGGTGAGTTGGCCCAGGCCCTCGCGCTGCGGGTTGAGGTACAGCGGCTTGTCGTAGCCGCGCTCACCTTTCCATTTTTCGATGGCGGCCTGGTTCACCCGCTTGCCACCCAGGTTGAGACGGGCCATGTCGTCGGGTGTGTTGATGGTGAAGAACAGGATGAAGGTGGCCAGGTTCACGCCCAGCAGCACCAGCAGGGCATAGACCACCCGGCGCAAAAGATAGTTGAGCATGCGGTTGGCGCCGTCAGCCGGCCAGCACCTGGCCGCGGGCGTTGGTGCGCTCACGCTGGCGCAGGCTGCGGCGCATCACCCAAAAGCCGGCAACGGCCACGGCCAGCGCCAGGCCCAACGGCCACCACACCGGGCGGTTCCAGGCTTTCAGGCGGGCCACCCGCTCCACCGGGTCTACCCGCAGGTAGCGCGCCTGGTCACGGATCAGCACTGCCGCCTTGGCGTTGTAGACCCAGTGCTGCACCGCCGCCGACGCAAAGGGGTAGTAGCCCATCGTCCAGGGCGCGTCCTCGCGCACGATGGCCACCATCTGGTCGATCAACTGTTGCTTGATGGGGCCGTCCTCGGCCACCTTCATCAGGTCATAGAGCCGGTCGAACTCGGGGTTGGCGTAGTTGGAGGTGTTCTCGCCGTCGTACTTGGTTTTGCCGGCCAGGGTGTTGAGCAAGAAGAGAAAGTTCTCGGCGTCCGGGTAGTCGGCGTTCCAACCCAGCCAGAACACTTGGTACTTGCCCTTGCGCACCTTGTCTTGAAACTGGTTGTTGTCGGTGGCGCGAACCTCGAGCTGGATGTCGATCTTGGCAAACTGGCGCACCACCCAGTCGATCTTGGGTTTGTTCTCGGGTGTTGGCGCGGCATAAAAATCGTAGTTCAGCACCAGCGGCTTGCCGGTGCTGGCGTCGCGGCCGTTCGGGTAGCCGGCCTCGGCCAGCAGCTTCTTGGCCTCATCAAGGGTGCGGCGCACCGGCTTGCCGGCCACCAGCCGGTGCGTCATCGGGTTGATGCCCTCGGGCGTGCCTTCGCGTGAGCCAAAAATGCCGGGTGGCAGCGGGCTCATGGCAGTAGACCCGGCGTCCTCGGGAAAGACCTTGGACCACTCATCCCAATCGATGGCGATCGACAGCGCCTGGCGCAGCTTGCGGTGGCGGCGCTTCTCGTCGGGGTTGCTGCCGTCGCCCACCACCGGGTCGAGCATGTTGAAGGCGATGAAGTAGCTGTTGACGTCCGAGCCCCGGTTCAGGCGGAAGCCCTTGTCCTGGTACTCCTTGCGCACTTCTTCTGAGTCTTGCATGCCGACCAGGTAGTCCATGCCCGTGTCGGTGCGCTCAAAGACCTCAACATCGTAGAAACCTTGGCGAAACTTGCCGCGCCGGGGCACGGTCTCGCGCTCAACATTGATGGCGATGGTGTCGATGAACGGGGTTTTTTTGCCGCAATCGGCCAGCAAGCCGGCTTCTTTGTCGCCCGGCGCGCCTTCGCAGGGGTAGGGCTCGCCGCGGTAGTTGGGGTTGCGCTTCATCACATGGCGGCGCTCTTTTTGCATCTCCACCATCATGTACGGCCCGGTGCCCACCGGCCAGGTATCGAGCGTCAAATCCCGCTCGGCCATGCCGGGCTGGGCGTAAAACGCATCGGCCTCCCACGGCAACGGGGCCGTGAAGGGCAGCGTCATCCAGTAGCTCCACTGCGGGTATTTGCCCTTGATGCGCATGCGCAGCAGGTGCTTTTCGGGCGCCGTGGCGCCGGCCAGCGGCCACTGGCGGAAGTCGAGAAAGGGCTTGTCCAGGCTGGCCTTGTCCAGCCCCTTCATCAGCTTGGCGTCGGCTTGCTTGACCTGCACGCCATACTCTTTGAGGCCCACCAGGTACTCGGCAAAGGTGCTGAAGATCGGCGTCGTGATGCGGGTGGTGGCGTGGCGCTTGAGGGCGTAGACAAAGTCTTCGGCCACCAGCTCACGGGTGCCCTGCTCGGCAAAGTCTTGCGGCCGGCGCCGCGTGCCCAGCTCACCGGCCTTGAGCTGGTGGTAGACGTAGCGGCCCTGGCCGTCCCTGGCAAAAGCGGGGTGCGGCTGGTAGAGGATGCCGGGCTTGATGGCCACGTCGTAAATGCTCTCGGCCACCGCGTCGGCGGGGGCGTCGTCGGGCAAAGGCTGGCCGTTCTTGCCGATGTAGCGTGGCTTGACCACCTCGCGCGCCGATTTGGCCACCAGCTCGATCGGCCGCTTCAGGTAGTGGTAGCCATAAGGCGGCTCGTAGATCGACAGCGTGAACGGGGTCTCGTTGCTCCAGTACGACGCGGTCGGGTCAAGGTGGCGCGGCGAGCTTTCTTTGGCGGCGGTGAACAGCGTGTTGGACGCTGCCGCGTCATGCGGCCAGGGGTTGTTGTCGCATGACACCAGCAACAGCGCGGCCGCGCCCAGCCCCAGACCACGACCCACACCACGCCAAAATTGACAAGCTCCGCGCATGCGGCCTCCAGGCAATGCGCCAGATGATTTGATTCTAGAGCGGGTGGGCCGGCCAGGCTGGCGCTACCAGCCGACCAGCACATCCCGCCCCTGCACCACCAATTGCACCTTCTGGCCCACCGGCAGCGTCACCTTGGTGGGCACGTGGCCAAACGGCAGGCCGGTGAGGATGGG
>JANMKO010000514.1:0-1744 GCA_031372085.1 Betaproteobacteria bacterium | reverse complement strand
GCAGCCGTTGGTGTGCCTGCAAGCCGTGGCCGCAGGCGGTGACAAAGTGGCCGGTCTGAGGTGCTGCACAGGGCGGGTATCCGGCGCGCTCAACCGTTTGCCGGGTTCTCAAAACAGCAAAATTTTCAGTGGTAATCGTCTTCGCGCTGGTGCCGCACGGCCGCCACCACCACCGTCTGGCCGTCCACCACCTCGAACAAGGCCACATAGCCGGTGCTGCCGGATGCGATCACCAGTTCACGCAGAAACGGGCTGTCAGCGGCTTTGCGACAGGTGAAGGGGAAGCGTTCTAGCGCCGTCAAGCCGGCCTGGATGGCCGCCAGCGCCTGTGCGGCAAGATCAAGGTTGCCGTCTGGCCGCGCCAGCTCGCGGTCCAGCACAAAGTCAAACAGCCGGCCCAGATCGTCCTGTGCCTCAACGGTCAGCAGAACCGTGTAGCTCATCCGGGCACGGCAGACACGGGCACGGGTGGCGGCTTGCGCTGTTGCAGCATTTGCTCGGCAGCCGCCAGCTTGTCTTCCAGTTTGCGCACCACGGCTTGCGCGCTGACGTACTGGCCGGTGCGTTGCGCCGCCGCCAGGGCGTGGATGCCGCGTTGCAGAAAGGCCGCCTGGTCGAGCCGCCGTTGCAGGTTTTCTCGGACGGCGGATTCAACGAAGGCCGACAGGCTTTCGTCTGCATGCAGCACACCTTCGAGCTGGTCGCGAAGACCGGGCTCAACACGAATCGAGGGGAGGGTCGCGGTTTTCATGGATGGAAATGTACCGCAAATGCGCTGCAAATGCACCGCAAATGCGCTGATCCTCAGTAAGTCGCCCGCCCGCCGGACAGGTCAAACACCGCACCGGTTGAAAAACTGCACTCTGCCGATGCCAGCCAGGCCACCATGGCCGCCACCTCGGTGACGGTGACCAGCCGGCCCAGCGGTATCTTGCCCAGCATGAAGGCGATGTGCTCGGGCGCCATCTGCTCAAAGATCGCGGTGCGGGCGGCGGCCGGCGCCACTGCATTGACCAGCACGCCGGTGGTGGCCAGCTCTTTGCCCAGTGATTTGGTCAGCGCGATCAGCCCGGCCTTGCTGGCGCTGTAGTGGCTGGCGTTGGGGTTGCCCTCTTTGCCGGCCACCGACGCGATGTTGACGATGCGGCCATAGCCCTGCGCCACCATCTGCGGCACCACGGCCCGGCAGGTGAGGTAGGGCGCGACCAGGTTCACCTCGATCACCCGGCGCCACACGGCAGGGTCTAGCAGCCAGGTGCTGGCATTGCCGCCGGTGATGCCGGCGTTGTTGACCAGGATGTCGATGCGGCCCAGTTGCGCTGCCGCGTCGGCGCTGGCGGCGGCCACGGCGGCGTCGTCCGTCAGCTCCACCACCGCGCCGCTGACAAGGCCTTGCGGCGCCAACGCCGCCAGCGCCGCCACCGCCAGGGCCAGCCGATCAGCGTCCACATCCCACAGCCGCACGTTGGCGCCCGAGGCCAGAAACCGTTCAGCGGTGGCATAGCCGATGCCCTGTGCGCCGCCGGTGATGATGGCCACCCGGCCCGCCAGATCGATCTGGTTCATGCCAGGCCCCGCAACGCTTCGGGCGCGTCCACGCTGTCGGCGATGTACTGGCGGATGATGTCGGCAAAGTTCGCCTCGGGCAGCAGGCCCAGCGCGGCGGCGCGGTCGGCCCGGGCGCCGCTGGGCCAGTTGGCCACGATGCCGGCAATGCGCGCATCGCGCTCAAAGCGCACCCGGG
>JANMKO010000477.1:0-7962 GCA_031372085.1 Betaproteobacteria bacterium | reverse complement strand
GCCATCCTGTTCATCATCGGCACGGCCACGGCCATGGCCTGGTCGCTGACGCAGTCGGGCTTTTCCAACAGCCTGGCCGCCACGATGGCCGCGCTGCCCGGTGGTGTGCCGATGTTCCTGTTCGTCTCGGTGGTGGCCTTCATCGTGCTGGGCAGTGTGCTGGAGGGCATTCCGGCCATCGTGCTGTTCGGGCCGCTGCTGTTTCCCATCGCCCGCCAGGTGGGTGTGCACGAGGTGCACTACGCGATGGTGGTGGTGCTGGCGATGGGCGTGGGCCTGTTTGCGCCGCCCTTCGGCGTGGGTTACTACGCCGCCTGCGCCATCGGCCGGGTTGACCCGAAGGACGGCATGCGGCCCATCATCGGCTACGTGCTGGCGCTGCTGGTGGGCCTGGCGGTGGTCACCGCCGTGCCGTGGATATCGACCGGTTTTCTCTGATCCACAGACCACGCCCGGGCAATCTCGCCCCCGACACCCAAGCCCCCACCCAAACCCCCGGCACCCACGCCCCCCACCCACGCCCGACACCATGAGCAACCCCACCGTCTCCGCCACCTGCACTGCCGCGCTGGTGGCGCGCTTTCTCAAGGCGCGCGGCGTTGACCGCGTGTTCGGGCTGTGCGGCGGCCACATCATGCCGATCTGGATGCGGCTGGACGCCGAAGGCATCCGCATCATCGACGTGCGTGACGAGCGCGCCGCCGTCTACATGGCGCACGCCCATGCCGAGCTGACGGGTGGCCTGGGCGTGGCCATCGTCACCGCCGGGCCTGGCGTCACCAACGCCATGACCGGCATCGCCAATGCCCATGTGGCCAAGGCCCCGGTGCTGGTGCTGTCGGGCACACCGCCGCAGGCCCAAGAAAACCGCGGCGCGCTGCAGGACATGGTGCACACCGACTTCGTGCGGCCGCTCACCCGTTATGCCCGCACCGTGCGCCAGCCCGACCTGGCACTGCAAGAGCTGGACGAGGCCGTGGCGCGTGCGCTGGGCCACGCCGGTGAGCCGGGCCCGGTGTACCTGGACTTCCCGGTGGACACGCTGCGCGCCGAGGTGTCGCGCGCGGTGCAACTGCCCGAGCTGTTGGCGCCGCGCCCGCAGCGCCAGATCCTGCCTGACCCGGCGTCCATCGACGAGGCGGTGGCGCTGCTGTGGTCGGCCAAGCGCCCGCTGTTCATCTCGGGCCGGGGCGCGCGCGGCGCAGGGGCGCCGCTGCAGCGCCTGCTGGACCGCCTGGGTGCGCTGTACCTGGACACCGGTGAGAGCCGCGGCTTGGTGCCTGAAGACCACCCGTCGGTGGTGGCCGCAGTGCGCGGCGCGGTGATGGGTGAGGCCGATGTGGTGGTCACCGTGGGCCGCCGGCTCGACTTTCAGCTGGCCTACGGCTCGCCGGCGGTGTTTGGTGACGCCCGCTTCGTGCGCATTGCCGACTGCGCCGCCGAGCTGCGTGACAACCGGCGCGGCGCAGCTGAGATCTACGCCAGCCCGGCCGCAGCGCTGGACGCCAGCCTCGCGCGGGCCGGCGGCCGCGCGCCGGCCACCGACGCCGACTGGGCGCGCAGCACCCGCGCCAAGCACCAGGCGCGCGCCGACAAGCTGGTCATCTCGATGGCCCAGGCAGCGCCCGGCAGTGACGGCCTGATGCACCCCAATCGGCTGCTGGCCGCGCTGCGCGACGCCTTGCCGCGCGACGCCGTGCTGATCGCCGACGGCGGCGACTTCCTCAGCTTTGCCCGTGTCGGCCTGCCGGCCACCAGCTACCTCGACCCTGGCTCGCTGGGCTGCATCGGCATCGGCACGCCGTTCGGTGTGGCGGCCAGCCTGGCCTGCCCCGGCCGCACCGTGGTGGTGGCCACCGGTGACGGCGCCTTCGGCTTCAACGCGATGGAGATCGACACCGCAGCGCGCCACCAGGCGCCGGTGCTGATCGTCGTGGCCAACAACGGCAGCTGGGCCATCGAGGTGCGCGACCAGCAAGAGACCCACGGCAAGGTGGTGGGCACGCGGCTGACGTTTGCCGACCACGCGGCGATGGCGCGCGCCTTCGGCCTGCATGCCGAGCGGGTGGCGCGCGTCGAAGACCTGGCCGGCGCCATCCAGCGCGCGCTGGCCGTCGTGCAGGCGGGGCGGCCCGCACTGCTGGACGTGCTGGTCACGCCCGAGGCGGCGTCGTCCGACGCCAAGTCGGGCCTGGCCTGGGTGCCCGACCTGCAGGCGCTGGGCGCCTGGGACCAGGCTGAGCGCCAGTGGCGGCAGGGCTGATCGCCAATGGCGGCAGGGCGGAGCGGCGGTCAACAATGGCACGCGCAAAGGCATGAATTTGACCCTTCGACCCCGCCGATCAGCGGGGGCATGTGCGCCGCGTTGTCGCCGACGATGCCGGCGCCGGATCGACCGGGCGCTGCCCATGCCCATGCCCATGCCCACCCCGCCGCCCGCCAACCTGGCCTGCCACGGCGTGGCCTGGTGTGTCTTGCCAGCGCGCGGCGTGATGGCATGAATAACACCCGCTGAGGCCGCCGCCGTGCGGAACATCCTCACGGTCACCACGCCGTTCTTTGCCCTCGTGCTGCTCGGCTGGGCGGTGGTGCGTTGCAGCATGCTGTCGCCTCAGGCGATCCCCGGCCTGAACAGCTTCGTGCTCTTCTTTGCGCTGCCGTGCATGCTGTTCCGCTTCAGCGCCAGCACGCCGATCGCGCAGTTGCTGGACGCATCGGCGGTGACGGTCTACCTGGCCAGCGCGGTGGCCATGGTCGCGCTGGCGGTCGGCGTGGCGCGCCGCCAGGCACGGGGCTGGAGCGACGCCGCTTTCGGCGCCTTGGTGGCGGCCTTCCCGAACAGCGGGTTCATGGGCGTGCCGCTGCTGATAGCGCTGTTTGGCCAGGCCGCAGCGGCGCCGGCCATCGTGGCGCTGGCGCTGGACATGGTGGTGACCAGCTCACTGTGCATCGCCCTGTCGCAACTGGGCACAACCGCCGGGGCCGGCCGGGCGCAGGCCGGCAGCCCTGCCCGCGCGGCCGTGTCCCGCGCGCTGCGCGGCATGCTGACCAATCCCTTGCCCTGGGCGATCACGCTGGGCACCTGGGCATCGGCCACCGGCGTGCTGCCGCCGGCCCCGCTGATGCGGGCGGTGGACATGCTGGCCGGTGCCGCGTCGCCGGTGGCGCTGTTCGCGCTGGGCGCCATGTTCGCGCGGGGCCAGATGGCAGCGCGCCTTGCCCGCAGTGCGTCAAGCGGCGTGCTGGTCATCGTGGCATTCAAGCTGGTGCTGCACCCGCTCATGGTGCTGGCGGCAGGCCACGTTGCCATGGCCGCTGGCCTGCCGCTCGACCCCTTCGCCGCTGCGGTGCTGGTGCTGGTGGCCGCGCTGCCCAGCGCCAGCAACGTGCCGATGCTGGCAGAGCGCTTTGGTGCCGACGCCGGGCGTCTGGCGCGGGTTGTGCTCGTCAGCACCGTCTGTGCGTTCGGCAGCTTCACGGCGGCGGTGGCCTGGATCGACGCGAAGGTGCCGGTGGCACTTGGGGCCACGCACGCCACCGCGCCCGCTCGCTAGCAGCGGTAGCGTGCGGCGGGCGACAAAACAGCCTCGATGCGTGCTGCCTTCAGCGTTGAGGGAAATCCCGAAGAGTAGAACTCTGAATTCAGAGTACATTGATTCAACTGCCTGAGGTCATCGCATGCCTTGCTCCGATACTCCCCTTGCCCCGTGCGGCTGCCCTGGCGCGGCCGTGGTGAATGCCCCCCGCCGCCGCCTGATCCGCATCGCCGCTGCCGGCATGGCCGCGCCGTTGGCGCTGGCCGCCTGGCCGGCGGCGCCGCCGTTTGTCGGTGACCGCCTGGTCGAGGAGGACGCCGAGGGCCCGCCCGCGCCGCTGCGCGTGGCCGACCTGAAGCCGGGCAAGCCGGTGGTGGCCTATCCCTTCGATGCCAAGCGCAATGCCCCGCGCGACGAAACCCGCCTGAACAAGATCGTGCTGATCCGGCTGCATGAGGCCGACATGGCCGCCGACCTGACGCCCGGCATGCACGCCGAGACCCGCGCACGCGCCGCCGGCGGCGTGCTCGCCTATTCGGCCATCTGCACCCACCAGGGCTGCGACGTGAAGACCTGGCTGGCCAAAGAGCGGGTGCTGGTGTGCTTTTGCCACTCATCCAAGTTCACGCCGCTCGACGGTGGCACGGTCATCAGCGGCCCGGCGCCGCGTGCCCTGCCGGCCATTCCCCTGGCGCTGGACGGTGACCACCTGGTCATCGCCGGCGCGTTCACCGCAGCCCCGGGCGGCAGCCCGGCCTGATCCCGCAAAACGTCCCGACACACCACCCCACGAGGAGTCCCACCGCATGAACCCCCTGCTCAAACCCCTTGCCGCCGCAGCCCTCACCGCCTGCACGCTGGCCGCCAGCGCCGATACCGAACTCGGCCCCTACACGCCCGTCACCGACGCACGGCTGGCCAACCCGGAGCCCGCCAACTGGCTGCAGTACCGCGGCAACTACGCCGGCTGGGGTTACAGCCCGCTGGACAAGATCACCGACAAGAATGTCGGCAAGTTGAAGCTCGCCTGGTCGATGGCCACCGGCCAGACCGAAGGCCACCAGTCGCCGCCCATCGTGAACAACGGCTACATGTATGTCACCACGCCGGGCGCGCAGGTGATTGCGCTTGATGCCGCCAGCGGCGTCGAGCTGTGGCGCTACAAGAAAGAGCTGCCCGCCGACCTGATGCAACTGCACCCCACCAACCGCGGTGTGGCGCTGTACGGCGACAAGGTCTACCTGGCCACCGTGGACGCGCACCTGGTGGCGCTGGATGCACGCACCGGCAAGGTGGCGTGGGTGCAGGCCGTGGGCGACGCCAAGGCCCTGCAATACATCACCCTGGCGCCGCTGGCGGCCAAGGGCAAGATCATGGTCGGCTCGTCCGGCGGCGAGACCGGTGTTCGCGGCTTTGTTGCGGCCTACGACGCGGCCACCGGCAAGGAGGCCTGGCGCACCTACACCACCGCCGCCCCGGGTGAGCCCGGTGGCGACACCTGGCCCGGTGACACCCACAAGAACGGCGGCGGCAGCATCTGGATCACCGGCACCTACGACCCGGCCAGCAACCTGGCCTACTGGGGCACCGGCAACCCGGCACCCTGGCCCACCGAGGGCCGCAAGGGCGACAACCTGTACACCACCTCGGCCATCGCGCTGGACGTGGACAGCGGCGCCATCAAGGGCCACCACCAGTACCACCACAACGACGCCTGGGACTGGGACGAAGTCTCTGCCCCGGTGTTGATCGACACCGAGGTCAAGGGCCGCAAGGTCAAGGCCGCTGTCCACGCCGGGCGCAACGGCTACCTCTGGATGCTGGAGCGCCAGCCCGGCGGCAAGATCGGCTTCATCGACGCCGTGCCCTACGTCCACAACAACGTCTTCAAGTCCATCGACAAGGTCACCGGCCGGCCCACTTATGACGAGGCGCACAAGCCCGGCGCCGGCAAGGCCGTGGGGTTCTGCCCGTCGCTGTGGGGCGGCAAGGATTGGCCGCCCGAAGCCTGGAACCCGAAGACCGGGCTGTTCTACATCCCCGCCAACAACAACCTCTGCGCCGAGCTGCCGGCAGCCGACACCGCCAAATACAAGAAGGGCGACCTCTACATCGGCTACCCGATCGACGGCGTGCTGGGCAGCCTGCGCTACAAGGACGGCAAGGCACCCGCCACCATCGGCGAGCTGCAAGCCTGGGACTTGAAGACCGGCAAGATGGCCTGGGTGCACAAGTTCGACACCTTCATCTGGGCCCCCCTGCTGACCACCGCAGGCAACCTGGTGTTCACCGGCGGTACCAACGACCGCCAGTTCCGCGCCTTTGACGCCAGCAACGGCAAGGTGCTTTGGCAGTACAGCATGCCGTCGGGTGTGACGGCGGTGCCCAGCTCGTTTGAGGTGGCCGGTGAGCAGTACGTCGCCGTGCAGGCCGGCTGGGGCGTGGATGCCCAGCGCATGCAGTCCGGCATCAACAGCCTCACCGCCAAGCCGGTGGCGGTGCCGCAGGGTGGCACCGTCATGGTGTTCAAGCTCCAGAAGTAACCCGCCATCCCTGCGACACACGGAGAACCGACATGGACAAGTTCGAGCGCCATTACATCGACGGCGAGTGGGTCAGCCCCTCGTCTACCCAAACGCTCAAGGTGCACAACCCCAGCACGCAGGAGTTCATCGCCACGGTGCCTGACGCCAACGGCGCCGACATCGACCGCGCCGTGGCTGCCGCACGCGCCGCGCAGCCGGCCTGGGAGCGGCTGCCCGCCATAGAGCGCGCCAACCACATCCGCAGCGTGGCCACCAGGCTGCGTGAGCACAAGACGCGGCTGGCGCGCCGCATCTCGCTGGAGCAGGGCAAGATCCTGCCGCTGGCCGAGGTCGAGATCGACTTCACCGCCAACTACATGGATTACATGGCCGAGTGGGCGCGTCGCATCGAGGGCGAGATCCTCAACAGCGACCGCCCCGGCGAGCAGATCTACCTGCACCGCCGCCCCATCGGCGTGGTCGCTGGCATCCTGCCGTGGAACTTCCCGTTCTTCCTGATCGCCCGCAAGATGGCGCCGGCGCTGGTGGCCGGCAACACCATCGTCATCAAGTCCAGCGAGCAGACGCCGCTGAACGCTTTCGATTTCACCGAGCTGCTGGCGGAGTGCGGTCTGCCCAAGGGCGTGTTCAACCTCGTCACTGGCGGCCGCGACGCTGGCGCCCTGCTGGCCGCGCACAAAGATGTCGGCCTGATCTCCTTCACCGGCAGCGTGGGCACCGGCATGAAGATCATGGAAGCCGCGTCGCGCAACCTGACCCGCGTGAACCTGGAGCTCGGCGGCAAGGCGCCGGCCATCGTGCTGGATGACTGCGATCTCGAATTGACAGCCAATGCCCTGTTCAACAGCCGCGTGCTCAACACCGGCCAGGTGTGCAACGCAGCCGAGCGTGTCTACGTGCAGCGTGGCATTGCCGACAAGCTGGCCGACCGGGTGACGCAACTGATGGCCGAGGCGCAGTACGGCAACCCGCTGACCGACAGCGGCCTGCACATGGGCCCGCTGATGAACCAGGCCAGCCTGGACAAGGTGGCAGCGCTGGTGGACGCGGCCAGGCAGCAGGGCGCGCAGGTGCGCACCGGCGGCCGTGTGGCAGACCGTCCAGGCTTCCACTACGAGCCCACGGTGCTGGTGGGCTGCACCGATGCGATGGACGTGATGACCAAAGAGATCTTCGGCCCGGTGCTGCCCATCCGCGTGGTCGACACGCTCGATGAGGCCCTGGCGCTGGCCAACGACTCCGACTACGGCCTCACCTCCTCGGTGTTCACGCAGAACCTGAATGCTGCGATGAAGGCGGCACGCGAGCTGCGCTTCGGCGAGACCTACATCAACCGCGAGCACTTCGAGGCGATGCAGGGCTTCCACGCTGGCCGCCGCAAGAGCGGCATCGGCGGCGCCGATGGCAAACACGGCCTGTATGCGTACACCGAGACCCAGGTGGTCTATCTGCAAACCCAGTGAGCGTCAGCGTGTCACCGCAGCGCAGCCGCCGCCGGGCTGCGCCCGGTTCCAAGCTCACCGCACTCTTCGAGAAAGGCTGCCATGCCCACCCATGATCTGCTTGCCGGCCGCACCGTCATCGTCACCGGTGCGGCCACCGGTATCGGCCAGGCTTTTGCCATCGGTGCGGCCACGCAGGGTGCCAACGTCGTCGTCGCCGACATGCACAGCGCCGACGAGACGGTGGCCGCCGTCCAGGCCGCCGGTGGCCAGGCGCTGGCCGTGCGGGTGGACGTGGCCGACAACCCATCGGTGCAGGCCATGGCCGCTGCGGCGCTGCAGCGCTTTGGGCGCATCGACGGGCTGATCAACAACGCGGCCTACTTTCGTGAGGTCACGCTCACGCCGTTTGAAGACCTGGACCCAGCGCAGTGGGAC
>JANMKO010000452.1:0-2141 GCA_031372085.1 Betaproteobacteria bacterium | reverse complement strand
GCAGCCTCGTGGGCACCACGCCGCGCCCGCTGTAGGCTGCCGGCGGCAGCGGCGCGCGGCCCGGTGGCCACACCGTCACCTGGCCCGGCACGCCCACGGCATAGCTCAGGCCCAACTCGCTCAGGCGTTCGCGAAATGCCGCGTCCACGCCATACCCCGCGTCGGCCAGGACGCAGTGCTTGGGCGCACCTTGCGCCAGCAGCCGCTCGATCTGCGCCAACGCGATCGCCGGCTTGGTTGCGAACGCCACGTGCTGCGGTACGCCCGCTTTCTCGCGCCGCAACTTGTCGTCGGCCCAGCCCTCGGGCAGGTACAACTGCCAGGCCACCGGCAGGCTGCCCGCCTGGCAGGCCAGCGTCACAGACCAAAAGGCTGTCGGGCTTTGGGTCGGGCCCGACCCAAAGCCAGACAGCCTCCTAGAATCGATGCAACAGCCTCTTGAATGCAAGCCAGCGTGTTGCGCTGGGCCTGGCTGAACGCCGACGTGAACCCTCCCGCCCCCGCCGCCGCACCCCCGCTGTTCAACGCCGAGCGTGCGCTGCGGCTGGCCGCCCAGACCTTCGAGATCGAAGCCCGGGGCCTGCAGGGCCTGGCCGCGCGCCAGGGCGCGGGGTTTGCAGGCGCAGTGGCCGCCATGCTGGCTTGCCGGGGCCGGGTGGTCGTGATGGGCATGGGCAAGAGCGGCCATGTCGGGCGCAAGATCGCCGCCACGCTGGCGTCCACCGGCACACCGGCTTTTTTTGTGCACCCGGCCGAGGCCAGCCACGGTGACCTGGGCATGGTGCAGCCCGGTGACGTGGTGCTGGCCATCTCCAACAGCGGTGAGAGCGACGAGCTGGCCGCCATCCTGCCGGCGCTGCGCCGGCTCGGCACCACGCTGGTGGCGATGACCGGCGGCGCCGAATCGACACTGGCCCGCCATGCCGACCAGGTGATCAGCAGCGCGGTTGATCAAGAAGCCTGCCCGCTCAACCTGGCGCCCACCGCCAGCACCACCGCGCAGATGGCGCTGGGGGACGCGCTGGCGGTGGCGCTGCTGGACGCGCGGGGCTTCCAGCCCGAGGCCTTTGCCCGCTCCCACCCCGGCGGCGCGCTGGGCCGCAAGCTGCTGGTGCATGTGGCCGATTTGATGGTGCAGGGCGACGCGCTGCCCACGGTGGCCGCCGACACACCGTTCATCGAGATGATGCGGGTGATGTCAGCCAAAAGCCTGGGCACGGCGCTGGTGGTCGATGGCCAGCAGCGGCTGCTGGGCATCTTCACCGACGGTGATCTGCGCCGCCAGGTTGAGCGCGGCGCCGATCTGCGCACCCTCAGCGCCGGTGCGGTGATGCACCCCCGGCCGCACACCATCCGCAGCAGCGCGCTGGCAGTGGCCGCAGCCGAGCTGATGGAGCTGCACCGCATCACGGCGGTGGCCGTGCTGGGCGCCGACGGCGTGCCGGCCGGCCGGCTGGTGGGGCTGTTGACCATCGGCGACCTGATGCGCGCCAAAGTGGTGTGATGGCCCCCCACCCGATGCGCCTACGGCGCCTCCCCCCCAGGGGGGCCGAGCCCGGACGAGGAACAGTCCCTGCGGACTGTTCCTCGCCTGCGAGGGACCACTGACATGCTTGTCGGCGGGCGCCGCCAGTGGCCCGGCGGAGCCGGATCCACGGCGTCTACTTGGCGCGGCTGGGGCAGCGGCGGGCCGCTGTTGTTTTGGCAGCGTTTTTGGGGGCGTGCATGGCTGCATTGACCTTCCCGCCCGAGCTGCTGCTGCGCGCCCAGGGCACGGGCCTGGGCATGAAAGCGGCGATCTTCGATGTGGACGGCGTGCTCACCGACGGCCGGCTCTACATCGCCGAGCAGGGTGAGCTGTTCAAGGCCTTCCACGTGCTGGACGGCCACGGCCTCAAATTGCTGACCCGGGCCGGCATCCCGCCCATCCTGATCACCGGGCGCGACTCGGCCGCCGTGCGGCGCCGGGTGGCCGATCTGGGCTTGATTGATGCGCACTTTGGCGTGGCCGACAAACTGGCCGTGGCCAGCGCGTTGCTGGCCCAGCGCAGCATCGGCTGGGCCGACGTGGCGGTGATCGGCGACGACTGGCCTGACCTGCCGCTGCTGGCCCGCGCCGGCCTGGCCTGTGCGCCGCCCAA
>JANMKO010000433.1:0-12561 GCA_031372085.1 Betaproteobacteria bacterium | reverse complement strand
TCGAAGCGGGCATAGATCTGGCCGATGACGTTTTTGGCCACCGCATCGGGCTTGATGATCGAGAGCGTGCGTTCGATGGACATGTGATCTCCTGAGGGGCAAAGACTGAAAAAGGCAACCCAGGATTCTACCGTGGGCCCATTTTGTGCAGATGACCGGCAACCGCAAATCTAGCGGCCGCCGCGGCGGTTGTTGCCACCGCCACCGCCACCGCCACCGCCACCGCCACCGCCACCGCCGGCCCCACCACCCCCCCCAAAGCCACCACCGCCGCCACTGCCGCCTCGGCGACCACCGCCACCGCCGCCACCACCACCACCGCCGCCGCCGTTGCCCTGGAACTTGCGCACAAAAGCGTCGGCGCCGATGTAGCCGAGCGATGTTTTCATCGGGTCGGGCTGGCCGCCGCCGGGGCCGCCCGCGCCGCCGCCTTTGCGGGGGCCACCGCCAGCGCCGCCAAAGCCCTGCGGTTTCTGCACAAAGCGCTTGTCGTAGGTCTGCTCCAGCGGGTTCGGGATCGGCCCGTCCTCGGCAATCTCGCGCCGGGGGGCGCGCGCCTCGCGGATGGCCCGCTTGTCAAAGGTCTGCATCAGCGGGTTGGGGATGGCGGCAAAATTTTCATGCTCACCGTCGCCGTCCAGCCGGGGCGGCCGCTCGCGACGCTCGGCATTGCGGGCCGGTGGGCGCTCGGCGGGGCGATCAGCGGAGCGATCAGCGGGGCGATCAGCCGGCCGGTCTGCACGCTCTGGCCGGGCAGGACGGTCTGGCCTGTCAGGCCGGTCCCGCTCAGCGCGCTGCGGCGCCGGGCCGTTGCGCCGGTTGTTGTTGTTGCTTCGCCCAGGGCCCTGGCCGTCGCGCGCCACACCGCCTGCCGGCGGGCCCGCCGCCTGGTCACGCGGCGCGGGCGGCTGTTTGGTGGCGCCAGCGCCCGGCTGGTCACGCCCGCCGCCGGCCAGGCGCCGCACCTCTTGCACCTCGGCCTGGTTCAAATCGACAAACAGGCCGCGCCGCAAGCCGCGCGGCAGCACCACGCAGCCGTAGCGGATGCGGATTAGCCGGCTCACGCCCAGGCCGACCTTGTCAAACAGCTTGCGCACCTCGCGGTTGCGGCCTTCGGTGATGACCACCCGGTACCAGCGGTTGACGCCCTCGCCACCGCCGTCTTCAATCGATTTGAAGCCGGCGCGCTGGCCGTCGATCTCAACCCCGTCGATCAGCCGGTTGCGGGCGTCGGACTCCAGCGTGCCCAGCACCCGCACCGCGTACTCTCGCTCCACCCCAAAACGCGGGTGCATCAACTGGTTGGCCAGCTCACCCGAGTTGGTGAACAGCAGCAGGCCCTCGGTGTTGATGTCCAGCCGCCCCACCGATTGCCATTTGCCCTGGTGCAGGCGCGGCAGCCGGCGGTACACCGTGGGCCGGTTTTGCGGATCGTCGTTGGTGACGATCTCGCCCACCGGCTTGTGGTAGGCAATGATGCGCGGCGGCGGCGGCGCGATGCGCACCTTGATCATCTTGCCGGCCACGCTGATGCGGTCACCAAACGAGATGCGCTGGCCGGTGTGCGCCGGCTGGCCGTTGACCATCACCTGGCCCTCGGCGATCAGCTCTTCCATGTCGCGGCGCGAGCCGATGCCGGCTTGCGCCAGCACCTTGTGCAGCTTGGGCGCGTCGGGCTCGGCGGCCAGCACCCGGCGCTCGGGCTCGGCCGGTGCGGCGTTGGCATCAGCGGCCGGCTCGGCATCGTAGTCACCCGACAACACGGCGGCGAAGGTGTCGGCGGCGTCCAGCGGCGCGGTGCGCTGGGCGTCGGCGCGGGCGGGCTGGGCGTGGCCGTCGGCAGGGCCGTCCGCCGGGTCACCGTCACCATCGCCGTCGCCGTCACCGTCATCGTCGTCATGCGCGCTCACGGCGGCAGGCAGCGCCGCGTCGGCCGGCGTGCCATCGTCGCGCAAGGCGGCACCGCTGCGGCGGCCTCGGCGGCGGTTGCGGTTGCGGCGGCGCGGACCGTCGGCCTCCGCCGATTCGGCCGATTCAGCGGCCGCACCGGGCTCGGCGTCGCCGGGCCCTGCCGCAGGCGCGGCGGCACCGGGCTCGGCGTCGCCGGGCCCTGCCGAAGGCGCGGCGGCATCAGCCAGCGCCACGGGGGCCGCCGGCTCAACCGCCAACGGCGCGGCAGGTGGCGCTGCGGCCGCCGTCGGCGCCTCGACCTGCGGGGTTTGCGCCTCGGCGGCGTCTTGCACAGCGGCGTCTTGCGCAGCGGCGGCGGCGCGCCTGCGCGGCTTCACCGGCTTGGGCACTTCGGCAGCCTCGGCGGGCTCGGTGCTGGCACTGGCGGTGGCACCTGCGGTGGCACTGACGTCGGCCGGCACCACCGGCGCGGTCTGCGCTGGCGCCGGTGCCACCGACAACGGCCTATCGGCCGCCGCAACAGGGGCCGGCCCAGCCTGGGCCGCCGCAACGGGGGCTAGCCCGGCCTGGGCCGCCGCAACCGGGGCCGGCCCAGCCGCTGCCTCATCGCCCGCCTTGCGGCGCGCGCGCTTGGGCTTGAACACCTCATCGGCCGACGGCGCCAGCGCCGGATCAAACGCGGCGGGCGTCAGCGCTGGGGTCACCGACGCGTTGGCGGCCCCCTCCAGCGCCCGCACGCTGCGCTTGCGGCGGGGCTTGGGGGCCACCTCATCGGCTGGCGACGTATCGCCGGGCAAGGCGGAGAAGGGCGGGTCGTGATCAGGCGAGTTCATGCGGGTGCGGCGGCAGGGGAATCATCGGGCCCCGGCACGGGGGCCGGAGAGGGGTTGCCGGCTGCCACCATCGAGGGGCTGGCCGGATCGGGGAATGCGGTTGCGGTTGCGGATGCGGATGCTGTTGCGGCTGCTGCGGCTGCTGCGGCTGCTGCGGTTGCTGCTGCTGCGGCTGGCGTTGCGGTGGCGGCCGCGCTTGCCTGCACCGCCAAATCGTCCAGCAGCGAGTGCTGGCCGGCCGAGCCGGCGTCGAACACCGCAGCGCTGGGCGGACCGTCGAGCACCGGCAATTGATCGAGGCTGGCCAGGCCCAGGTCGTCCAGAAACTGGCGCGAGGTGGCATACAGCGCCGGCCGGCCGGGCGCCTCGCGGTAGCCGATGGCCTCGATCCAGCCGCGTTCCTCAAGCTGCTTGACGATCGGGCCGCTGACGGTGACGCCGCGGATGTCCTCGATGTCGCCGCGCGTCACCGGCTGGCGGTAGGCGATGATGGCCAGGGTTTCCATCGTCGCGCGAGAGTAGCGGGGCGGTTTTTCAGGGTGCAGCCGGTCGAGAAACTCGCGCATCTCGGGCCGGCTTTGAAAGCGCCAGCCGGTGGCCAGCGCCACCAGCTCAACGCCCCGGGGTTGCCAGTCATGCACCAGCTCATCGAGCAGCGTGCGCAGGGTGTCGGGGCCCAGTTGCTCGTCAAACAGGCTGCGCATCTCGCGCAGCGGCAATGGCTGCTGGGCGCAGATCAGCGCGGTTTCCAATACGCGCTTGGCGTCGTGTGTGTTCATGAACCCCTGTTCACGGCGTGCCGTTGCTGGGCAACGGCAATGGTGCATCGCATGGCGCGGGATGACTCGGGTGTGGCGCCGGCCGCCGCTGTGCGGCGGGCCGGGGACAGTGTGGTGTGACCGGGGCCGACGGCACTGAGGGCCGCGCCGGCTTTGATCGGTTGGTCCCGGCTGCGACCTTCTGCACGCTCGGGATACTTTGCAGCCCACTCGGAACCTGCGGGGCTTGCGGGCCTTGCAGTCTTGGCAAGGGGGGAAGATTTTTACCGTCCCGCCGAATCACGCCATGGCTGCTGATTTCGGCCCGCATTGTAGTCTGGGTTTGGGCTGGCCCGGGTGGCCAGTTTGCCTCGGAGGGTGTTGACGAAATGAATGGCACCCGCGCCGGGGCGGCCCAAAGGGTGAGGCTCCAAAATGGGCCAACTCGTCGTTGCAGATGCTCGCCGGGCAACCAGCCCGGCTGCGCTTTGCGCCTGGATTTGGCCGACTTTGGGGCCGTCACGCGGGTGTCATTCGTTTCGTCAACACCCTCTCAGCCCGGCACCACCTGCGCCCAGGCTGCCGCCAGATCGGCCGGCAGCGGCGCGGCAAATACCATCGCCCTGCCATCGGCCGGGTGCTCAAACGCCAGCTCGGTGGCATGCAGCGCCTGGCGGGCCATGCCCAGCGCGGGCTTGCCGCCGTACAGCCCGTCGCCCACCAACGGGTGGCCGCGCGACGCCAGGTGCACCCGGATCTGGTGGGTGCGGCCGGTGTGCAGCTTGCAGCGCAGTGCGCTGAGGCCACCGTGCGTGGCCAGCCGCTCAACATCGGTGCGCGCCGGTTTGCCTGATGCCACCACCGCCATGCGCAGGCGCGAGCCGGGGTCGCGGCCGATGGGCGCGTCGATGGCGGCAAACGACCAGGCGACCGGCCCGTGCACCAGCGCCAGATAGAGGCGCCGCACCTCATGGGCGGCGATGCGGCGCACCAGCGCGGTCATCGCCGTCAAGGTCTTGGCCACCACCATCAGGCCGGTGGTGTCTTTGTCGAGCCGGTGCACGATGCCGGCGCGCGGCAGCATGGCCGCAGCCGGGTGGTGCGCCAGCAAACCATTCAACAAGGTGCCTGACCAGTGGCCGGCCGCCGGGTGCACCACCAGCCCGGCCGGCTTGTTGACGACCAGCAGGTGAGCGTCCTCGAACACGATGTCCAGCGCCATCGGCTCAGGGTGAAAGGCCAGGCTTTCGGCGGTGGCCACCAGCGCCAGCCGGAGGTGCTGGCCCACCTTCAATTTGCGCGAGGCGGTGGCCTGCACCCGGCCGTCCAGTTGCACATGGCTGCGGTCGATCAGCTGTTGCAGCCAGCTGCGTGAGAACTCGGGCGCCAGCGCCACCAGCACCTTGTCCAGCCGCTGGCCGTGCTGCAGGCGGTGCACGGTGGTCTCGCGGATCTCGGCATCGGCTTCAGCCGGGTCGGGCGCGTCGCCATCGTCGGGCGGGTCGGCCGGGTCGGGCGGGCCGGCTGGGTCGGGCGTCAAAGTGGCTGAAAAGGGGGCCATTAGAATCGTCGGGTTCGCATAAATGCCTGGAAGGACGCCGGCCGCAACGCGGTTGCCGACAGCAATGAGTTTGATCAATGTTTTGCGCCGCACGGCGCCCGTGGCCCGCCAAACGGGCTGGGCGCCCCTTCTGGGGCCGGCCGGCACGCGCCGGCTGCTGCCCCTGCTGGTGGTTTTGGCGGCCAGCCTGGCCGGCTGCGGCACCACGTCGCGCGACGACGAATTGCGCAACTCGCCCGAGAAATTGTATGCACAGGCCAAGGACGACCTGTCGGCGGGCAGTTACGAGCAGGCCATCAAGGCGCTGGAGCGGGTGGAGGGGCGCGCCGCCGGCACGCTGCTGGGGCAGCAGGCCACGCTCGACCTGGCCTATGCCCAGTGGCGCACCGGTGAGCGGGTGCTGGCCATCGCTACGCTGGACCGCTTCATCAAGCTGCACCCGTCCAGCCCGGGCATGGATTACGCGCTGTATTTGAAGGGGCTGATCAACTTCAACGACAACATGGGATTCTTGAGCGGCTTCTCGCGCCAGAACCTGGCCGAGCGGGACCAGCAGGCGTCACGCGATGCCTTCCAGGCATTCGGCCAGTTGATCGAGCAATACCCTGACTCCAAGTACGCAGCCGACGGCCGGGCCCGCATGGACTACATCGTCAATTCACTGGCCGAGTACGAGGTGTTTGTGGCGCGCTACTACTACCGCCGGGCGGCCTACCTGGCTGCGGCCAACCGGGCGCAACTGGCGGTGCGTGATTACCAGCGCGCGCCGGCCACCGAGGAGGCGCTGTACATCATGGCCGCCAGCTACAACCAACTGGGCCTGACCACGCTGAAAGACGACGCCGAGCGGGTGCTGAAAAAGAACTTCCCGGCCAGCCGGCATTTCAAAGATGGCTTGCTGCAACCCGACAAGGCCTGGTGGCAGTTCTGGTAGCAGGCTAGCCGGCCCGGTGGGCGACGATCTCATCCAGCCAGGCCAGCGCGTCGGCCTCGGTGTCGAGCGTGCCCATGGCCGGCAGTGCGGCCCGCAGCTTGCGGCCGTACGGCATCTGGCGCAGCCGCGGGTCGGCGATCACCAGCAGGCCCAGATCGGTTTCACTGCGGATCAGCCGGCCGGCGCCCTGCTTGAGCGAGATGGCGGCCTCTGACAGGTAGTAGTCGTTGAACGGATCGCGGCCGCGCGACGCCAGCTCTTTGCTGC
This sequence comes from Betaproteobacteria bacterium, assembly GCA_031372085.1. Classification (GTDB taxonomy): domain Bacteria; phylum Pseudomonadota; class Gammaproteobacteria; order Burkholderiales; family Burkholderiaceae_C; genus Pseudaquabacterium. Next base: position 6,297 of record JANMKO010000433.1, on the reverse strand, counting down.
GCGCCTGCACCAGCGGATCGTGCGGCGGCGGGAACGGCAGCTTGTCGATGATCACGCATTGCAGCGCGTCGCCCGGCACGTCGATGCCCTCCCAGAAGGTCTGCGAGCCCACCAGCACGCTGCGCGGCGTGGCCAGAAAGCGCTGCAACAAGGTGCGTTTGGGATGCGTGCCCTGCACCAGCACCGTCAGCGGCTGGCCGGCCGCAGCGGCCGCCTCGGTCAGCGCGTCGGCAATCAGCGGCAGCACCCGCAAGGTGGTGGTCAGCACAAAGGTGCGCCCGCCCAGCCGGCCGGCCAGCCGCGCCGCCAATGCGCCCACCGCCGCCGGGTGGCCGGGCTCATTGGGCTTGGGAAAGCGTGGCGGCACCCAGGTGCGGGCATGGGCGGCGTAGTCAAACGGGCTGCCCACGCGCAGCTTGCGGGCGTCCTCCAGCGCGGCGGATTCACTGAACCAGGTCAGGTCGTCGTCGCTGCCCAGCGTGGCCGAGGTGAAGATCCAGGCCCGCGCCGCCAACGCCCGCTGCTCGGTGAACAGATCACGGATGTGCAGCGGCGACTCCACCAGCCGGGCGTCGCGCAGGCCCACGTCGATCCAGCGCACCCGGTCGGTGGCGGCCTCGGCCTCGAAGCCATGCGCCAGTTGGGCGATGGTGCGGGCGCGCTCCACCAGGCGGGTGAAATCGGGCGCGCTGGCCTCGACCCGCAACGCCGCATCCCGCGCCGCATCGGCGGCGCCGGCCAGGCGGGTGAGCGCGTCGAGAAAATCGGCCAGGCCGGCGCGCTCGTCCCAGCGCAGCTTGACGATGCCTTTCAACTCGCGCAGCGGCCCGGCGCAGGCCAGCCGCAGCTCTCTTGCGGCGCCGTCCAGCCCACCGGCCAGGCTCTGCCAGTCGGCCAGGCCCCGGGCATGGGCCAGGCCGGCGGCCAGCAGGTCACGGCCAAAATCAATCACCTGGTTGGTGGACAGCGTGGTGCCGAGAAACTGCAAGCCGGTTTCCACCAGTTGGTGGGCCTCGTCAAACACGGCCGCGTCCACCGTGGGCAGCAGTTCGGCCACGCCGCTGTCGCGCAAGGTGAGATCGGCAAAAAACAGGTGGTGGTTGACGACCACCAGATCGGCCGCCATCGCCTCACGCCGGGCCTTGACGACATGGCAATCGCGGAACTGCGGGCACTCACTGCCCAGGCAGTTGTCGCGGGTGGACGTGACCAGCGGAATCACCGGTGAGCGGTCATCCAGGCCGTCGATCTCGGCCAGGTCACCGGTCTGGGTGGCCACGGCCCAGGTCTCGACCCGGGCCAGCGCGCGCACCGCAAAACGATCCGGCAGCGAGCCGGTCTCACGCGCCTGCTGCAAGCGGTGCAGGCACAGGTAGCTGCTGCGGCCCTTGAGCAGCGCGATGCGCACCGGCAGGCCCAGCGCATCACGCAGGCGCGGCAGATCACGCAGGAACAGTTGATCCTGCAAGCTTTTTGTCGCGGTGCTCACCAGCGCCCGGCCGTCCGACAGCAGCAGCGGCACCAAGTAGGCGAAGGTCTTGCCCACGCCGGTGCCGGCCTCGGCCACCAGGGTGGCGCGGTCTTCGATGGCCCGGGCCATCGCGTCGGCCAGCTGCAGCTGCGGCTCACGCTCGACAAAGCCCGGGTCGGCCAGGGCCAGCGCACCGCCCGGGCCCAGCGCGTCTCGGGTGATGCGGGCCAGATCGCTGGCGACGGTGGCGCCACCGGGCCCGGTGGTCACGCCGGTTCCGGCGGGTCCAGCTCGGCCTGGATGCGGGCGATCTGGTCACGCAGCAGCAGGCGGCGCTTCTTGAACCGGCGCAGCGCCAGCTCATCCACCGTGGGCTGGCTGGCCGCGCCGTCGATCAGGCTGTCGAGATCGGCATGCTCCATGCGCAACTCGATCAACCGGCGCTGCGGTGAGTGGCGGTAGAGACCATGGTCGGGTTCGAGATTCATGCAGTCCTTGGGCGCCCATCCAGGGGGCCGGCAAGCTGGGCCCGGCGTCAACCCGCCAGTTTATAGTCCGCCGCCATGAGTGCAACGCTTCCCCTGGCTTACCGGCTGCTGGCCGCTACCGCGCTGCACAAGGGAGACCGGCCTTACCAGCAAGACCAGGTGGAGATCTTGCGGCATGCGCGCGTCAAAGACTGCCTGCTGGCGGTGCTGGCTGACGGCATGGGCGGCAAAAGCGGTGGCCGCAAGGCGGCCGACCAGGTGGTGATGACCGCCCGCCAGCTGTTTGACCGCTACGTGCCGGCCAAAGACGATGCCGGTGACACGCTGCGCCAGCTGGCCACCGAGGCGCACCTGATGATCAAGCTCACCGCCATCACCGCCGAGGAAGAGCCGCACAGCACGATGGCGGCGTTTCTGGTCGGCCCGGGGCTGGCTTGCGTGATTGCGCACGCCGGGGATTCGCGGGTCTACCATTTTCGGGGCACCGAGCTGCAAAGCCGCACCGTCGATCATTCGTATGTGCAGCGGCTGGTCGAAGAGGGCAAGATCAAGGAGGACGAGGCCAATGCCCACCCGCAAGGCAACCTGCTGACGGGTTGCCTGGGCACGCAGGCCGAGCCGCCCACCGCGTTGCGCCGCATCGATGCGCTGCAGTCGGGCGACACGTTGCTGGTGTGCAGCGACGGCCTGTGGCACTACTTCACCCCGCGTGAGCTGGGCCTGATCATCAACAGCCTGCCGCCGCGTGAGGCCAGCGAGTTGCTGGTGGCGCGCGCCCGCCAGCGTGCGCATGCGCAGGGCGACAACGTGTCGCTGGCGATCTTGCGGGTCGAGGCCATCGGCTGAACGGCCGGTGGCGGCGCGCCGGGGCACCGGGGCGCCGCGCGGGGGCTCAAGGACGGGCCGCGCTGGGTGCGGGTGGCAATGGCAAGCCCGCTGCCGGTGCTTGCCGGGCATCCTGCCGGGCGTTGCGCGCCAGCACCGCCTGGCGATGGGCGTCGGCGTCGCGCTGGCGCTGTAGCGCATCGGCTTGCTTGCGCTGGGCGCGCGCGGTTGCCGCGCCGGTTGCCGGGTTTGTTGCTGGGTTTGACGACCGGTTGGACGACCGGCCAGGCGCGACGCTGGCGGCCGCCGATGGCCGCGCCCCGGCCACGGTGCCGACCGGCGTGGCACGCGGCGCGTCGCCTGCAGCCGATGCTGGCACCGCCAGTGGGTGCGCGGCCGGCGCCGGCGCATCGGCAGCGCGGGCGGGGCCGGCCCCCATCGCCAGCACCACCGCCGGCACGATCACCAGCATGATCGCCAGCACTTTTGCCATCGCCAGCGCCATCGCCAGCCCCGTGACCGCCCCCACCGCCCCGGTCAGTGGCCGGCTCATGTGATGCGGGTATCCACCTCGCGCCGGTCCAGCGCCAGGTACTCGGTCGAGCGCATCTCGGCCAAACGGGACACGGTGCGCGCAAACTCATGCGCCAGCGGCCCGTCGGGGTACAGCTGGTCGGCCGGCACGGCGGCCGAGACGATCAGCTTGACACGCCGGTCGTACAGCACATCCACCAGCAGCGTGAAGCGCCGGGCCTCACTGGCCTGGCGCGGCAGCATCTGCGGCACGCCCGACAGCAGCACCGTGTGGAACTGCTGGGCAATCTCAAGGTAGTCGTTCTGCGATCTCGGCCCGCCGCACAGCGTGCGGAAATCAAACCACACCACGCCGCCGGCCCGGCGCAGCGCGCGCAGCTCACGGTGCTCGATGTGCAGCAGCGGGTCTTCGTCGCGGGCCTCGGCCAGGTTGCTGAAGATTGCCGCCAGCGCGGCGTCGGCGTCGGCACCCAGCGGGCAGTGGTACAGCTCGGCCCGGGCCAGCGTGCGCTGGCGGTAGTCAGTGCCGTGATCGACGTTGATCACCTGAAGCTTGTCTTTGAGCATCTCGATGGCCGGCAGGATGCGGTCGCGGTGCAGGCCGTTGGGGTACAGCCCGTCGGGATGGAAGTTGCTGGTGGTGACGATGGACACCCGGTTGGCAAACAGCGCGGCTAGCAACCGGTGCAGGATCATCGCGTCGGTGACATCGGCGACATGAAACTCGTCGAAGCAGATCAACCTGAAGCGCCGCGCGATGCGCTTGCCCAGCTCATCGAGCGGATCGACCGTGCCCTTCAGCTCTTGCAACTCGCGGTGCACCTCGCGCATGAACTCATGGAAGTGCAGCCGGGTCTTGCGCGTCAGCGGCACCGACTGAAAAAAGCAATCCATCAAAAAGCTCTTGCCCCGCCCCACACCGCCGTACATGTACACCCCACGCGGGATCGGCGGGCGCACCAGCAGCTTGGTCACCGCATTGCCACGCCGGGCCTTGTAGGCCGCCCATTCGTTTTCGCAACGCGCCAGCGCGTCCACCGCCGCCAGTTGCGCCGGGTCAGCGTGGTAGCCACGCTCGGCCAGCGTGGCCGCATACAGATCACGGACGCCCACGCTGGCTGGCCCAGCCAAGTCAGAAGTTCAACGTGCGCTTGTCCACCGCCAGCGCGGCTTCTTTGGTGGCTTCACTCAGGCTGGGGTGGGCATGGCAGATGCGGGCGATGTCCTCGCTCGACGCCTTGAAGGCCATGGCCACCACCGCCTCAGCGATCAACTCACTGGCCTGCGGGCCGACGATGTGCACGCCCAGGATCTCATCGGTCTTGGCATCGGCCAGGAACTTGACGAACCCGGTGGTGTCGCCCAGTGCGCGGGCGCGGCCATTGGCCAGAAACGGAAACTGCCCCGCCTTGTAGGCCACGCCGTCGGCCTTGAGCTGCTGCTCGGTGCGGCCCACCCAGGCGATCTCGGGCGAGGTGTAGATCACCCACGGCACGGTGTTGAAATCGACGTGGCCGTGCTGGCCGGCGATGCGCTCGGCCACCGCCACGCCCTCTTCCTCGGCCTTGTGCGCCAGCATCGGGCCGCGCACCACATCGCCCACCGCCCACACATTCGGCAAGTTGGTCTTGCAGTCACCGTCAACGATGATGGCGCCGCGCTCATCCAGCTTCAAACCCACCGCATCGGGGTTTAGCCCGGTGGTGTTGGCCACCCGGCCGATAGAGACGATCAGGCGATCAACCTCCAGCGCCACGGCCTCGCCCTTGGCATTGGCATAAGCCACGCTCACGCCCTTCTTGCCGGCCGTGACCTGGCTGATCTTGACGCCGAACTCAAACTTCAAACCTTGTTTGGTGAAGGCCTTGAGCGCCTCTTTGGCCAGGCCCTCGTCGGCCGCGCCCAGAAAGCCTGGCAGCGCTTCAAGAATCGTCACCTCGGCGCCCAGCCGGCGCCAGACCGAGCCCATCTCCAGCCCGATCACACCCGAGCCCACCACGCCCAGCGTTTTGGGCACCGCGCCGAGGCGAAGCGCACCGTCGTTGGACAGGATGCGGTCTTCATCAAACGCCGCACCGGGCAACTGGCGCGGGACAGAGCCGGTGGCCACGATGATGTGCTGGCCGGTGAGGCTGTCATTGGCCTTGCCGGTGACGCTGATCTCATACACCGTGCGGTCGGCTTTGACAAACGCAGCACGCCCATGGAAGAAAGTAATCTTGTTCTTCTTCAGCAGGTAGAGGATGCCGTCGTTGTTTTGTTTGACCACCGCATTCTTGCGGCCGATCATTTTGGCGACATCGATTTTCAGGTCAGACAGGCTGATGCCGTGCTCGGCAAAGTGGTGGCCGGCCTGGTCAAAGTTTTCACTCGACTGCAGCAGCGCCTTGCTCGGGATGCAGCCGACATTGGTGCAGGTGCCGCCGGGCGCAGGGCCGCCGGCGTCGTTTTGCCACTCGTCGATGCAGGCGACGTTGAAGCCGAGTTGCGCGGCGCGGATGGCCGCGATGTAGCCGCCGGGGCCGGCGCCGATGACGATGACATCGAATGGCTTGGACATGGTGTTTTCAGAGGATTGGGGGCCAGCGCAGCGCCGCTTATTCAGCGGGCACAAAAATCCACAGCAGGATGTAGAGCAGCGCGCCGGTGCCGCCCATCAGCAGCAGCACTGTGAGGATCAGGCGCCAGGCCCAGCTCTCGATGCCGGTGAGTTTGGCCAGGCCGCCGCAGACCCCGGCTATCCATTTGTCAGTGGCCGACCGGCGCAAGGCATTGAGCGCGGCCACCGCCGGCACGCTGCTGTACGTCGGCGGCAGCGGACCGTCCAGCAGGCGCTGCTTGGCGCGCTGGAATTCAGCGTCCGACAGCACGCTGCGGGCACGCAACTCATCAAGTTTGTGCAGTTCTTCAGCCAGCGACATGGTGGTGTGCTCCGAGACAGGTTTTTGAACGCCGTGGGCGACGCGCCGCGCCGCCAGA
>JANMKO010000415.1:0-14977 GCA_031372085.1 Betaproteobacteria bacterium | reverse complement strand
TCGATCTTTTTCTCGCCGCCGGTGAAGTTGGCCACCAGCATCACGCCGAGCAAGGTCAGCGCCACCGTGGTGGCCACCAGCAGGGCGGGTCGGCGGGTCAATCGAAGTTGGGCCATGGCGGCATTGTCAACGGCCGCCCTCAGCACCGTCCCGGCGCCACACCGGCCTTACACCGTGCGGCCACCATCGACCGGAAACTCCACCCCGGTGATGAACTCGGCGTCGTCGCTGGCCAAAAACACCGCCGCCTTGGCAATGTCCAGCGGCGTGGACAAGCGCCCCAGCGGGATGGTGGCGATGAACTTCTTGCGGTTCTCCGGCGTGTCGGCCATGCCCATGAAGGCTTCGAGCAAGCCGGTGACGCCCATCACCGGGCAGATCACGTTGACGCGGATGTTGTCAGCGCCCAGCTCCACCGCCAGCGATTTGCTCATCAGGTTGACCGCCCCTTTCGAGCTGTTGTACCAGGTCAGCCCCGGCCGGGGCCGGATGCCGGCGGTGGAGCCGATGTTCAGGATCACGCCGCGTTTGGCAGCGCGCATCAGCGGCACCACCGCATGCACCATGTGGAAGATGCTTTTGACGTTGATGTCGTAGACCCGGTCAAAGGTGGCCTCGTCCACGTCCAGCAGCGGCTGGTTCTTGTGCGTCCAGCCGGCGTTGTTGACGACGATGTCGAGCCGGCCCCAGCGGTCGGTGGTGGCCTTGACCAGCGCGTCGTTGTCGGCCCGCTTGGTCACATCGCAGGCCACCGCGATGGCGTGCTCGCCCAGCTCGGCGGCCACCGCCCGGGCCCCGTCGCCGTTGATGTCGGCCACCGCCACACGGGCGCCCTGGGCCACGTACTGGCGGGCGATCTCGGCGCCAAAACCGCTGGCCGCGCCGGTGACGATGGCAACCTGGTCTTTGAGTCTCATGGTTTGCTCCTGGGGGGCTTGGGGATGGGATGACAGTATCAAGCCGGGGCGCTGGCCGGGTCGGTGGGTTGCCCAGCCTGAAGCGCCGACCGCTGCAACTCACCGCGCTCCAGCACCAGTGTGTCGTTCGGGATGTTTTTGAGCAGGCTGCGGTTTGATTCAGTGATCACCACGCACAGCGTGGGCCGCACCTGCTGCAAACGCTGCAACGAGGCTGAATACTGCTGGGCCAGCACGGGGGCCAGGCCCTGAAAGGGCTCGTCCAGCAGCACCAGCCGCGTACCGGCCATCACCGCCCGGCCGAGTGCGGCCATCTTGCCCTGGCCACCCGACAGCGCGGCACCCGACCGGGCCAGCATCGGTTTGAGCTCGGGCACGATGTCCATCGTCTCGGCCAGCCGCTGGTCTACCGCGCGGCGCGACAGGCCGATCACTTCACAGGGGAAACGCAGGTTTTCTTCGATCGAAAAGCTCGGAAACATCACCCGGTCTTCCGGCGCGTAGCCGATGCCCAGCCGGGCCCTGTCGCGTGCCGGCACGGCGCGCAAATCCTGGCCGTCCAGCAGCACCCGGCCGGTGTGCTGCGGCATAAATCCCATGATCAGCCGCAACAAGGTGGTCTTGCCGGCGCCGTTGCGGCCCACCACCGCAACGATGGTGCCGGGCTGCAACCGGGCACTGATGCCGCGCAGCACCTGGATGCCGGCCAGCAGGGTGGAGATGTTTTCGAGTTGCAGCATCTCACTCACCGATCACGTTCTTGATCACCACCGGGTCGCGCAGCACCTCTTCGGGCGCGCCGTCGGCGGCAATCTTGCCGGCAATCCAGGCCGCCAGCCGGGTGGCGTAGCGGCGCACGATGTCGATGTCATGCTCGACAAAAATGCTGGTGACGGCACGCTCATCCAGCGCCCGCATCACCACCGCCATCAAGCCGTGTTTCTCGTCGCTGGACACGCCGCTGGTGGGCTCGTCCATGATCATCAGTGTGGGGCGCAGCACCAGCGCCATCGCCACGTCCAGCAGCTTGCGCTGGCCCTCGGGCAATGTGCCGGCCAGGTCGTTTCTGCGGTCTTGCAGTTGCAGCAGCGCCAGCGTGGCGTCCACCTCATCGCCGTCCACCGCCTGGTCGAGTGGCAGCCAGAAGCCACGTTTTTGCTGCACAGCCGACGCCGCCAGCATCAGGCACTGGCGCACCGTGTGCTCGGTAAACACCTGCGGCAACTGGAATGACCGGCCCACGCCCAGCCGGGTGATCTGGCGCGGGTTTTTACCGGTGATGTCGGCGCCATTGAAAAACACCTGGCCGCTGGTGGGGTGCAGGTAGCCGGTGCAGATATTGAGGAAGGTGGTCTTGCCGGCGCCGTTCTGGCCCACCACGGCCAGGCGCTCACCGGGCAGCAGGTCGAAGTCGATGGCGTCGGCCGCCACCACGCCGCCGAACGACAGCGACAAGCCGCGCGTGGCCAGCAGGCTGGTGGGCGGATTGGTCATGGGCCGGATGCTGTGGGTGGCACAGTCGGCCGCACAGTCGGCCGCAGATACCGCTCCACCAGGCCAAACAAGCCGGTGGGCGCGACAAACACCATCACGATCAGCACCAGCCCCAGCGCCAGTTGCCAGGCGCCGGTGAGCAGTGCAGCGGCGTACAGCTTGACGAACTCGAAGACAAACGCGCCGACAAAAGCCCCGACCGCATGGCCCGACCCGCCCAGGATGGCGATGAAGACGATCTCACCCGAGCGCACCCAATAACCCATCTCCGGCGTGACTAGGCCTTGCGTCAGCGCAAACAGGCTGCCGCCCAGGCCACACAGGCTGGCCGACAGCACATAACCGCCCCAGAACACTTTTTTGGCCGAGATGCCCAGGTATTCCAGCCGGGTTTCGTTGGTCTTGATGGCCGCCAGCGCCTGGCCATTGACGCTGCCAAAGTAGCGTTGCAGCAGCAGGCCGGCCGCCAGCGCCAGGGCCAGCGCCAGCAGCAGCAGCGCGGTCTCGAAGCCCTCGCGTTCAAGATGCAGGCCGGCAAACGGCGGCCGGTCGAAGCGCAGGCCGTCGGTGCCGCCGGTGATCGCGCCAAACTTGCCCAGCACCGAGAACAGCACCATCGAAAACGCCAGGTTCAGCATGCCGAAAAAGATGCCCCGGTAACGCACCATGAACAGCCCGATCAGCGCCCCGGCCGCCGCCGCGCCGGCCGTGCCGAGTGCGATCAGCAGCAGGGCATCCAAATGCCAGGCGCGGCCGGCAAAGGCCACGCCGTAGCCGGCCAGGCAGGCAAACATGGCATGGCCGAACGACACCTGGCCGGCCCGGATCAGCACGATCACGCCAGTGACCGCCAGGCCGTTGGACAGCGCCAGCAGCATCGGCGTCTTGAGCCACGGCAGTGCCAGGCACAAGCCCAGCACGGCGGCCAGCAGGGTGGCCACCAGCCACGGCAAACGGCGTGATCGTTGCATCATGATCGTTGCATCAAATTCGCCTGGCCACCGGCGAGGAAAACAGCCCCTCGGGCCGCAGCAGCAGCACGCCCACCATGATCAGGTAAGGCATCAGCACCTCCACCTCGGGCATCAGGTAGATGGCAAATGAGCGGGCCAGGCCGATCATCAGCGCGGCGATGGCCGCGCCGCCGATCTGGCCCAGGCCGGCGGTGGCCACCACCGCAAAACTCAGCACCATCATGTCGGCGCCGATGCCGGGCGTGAACGACGTGGTGGGTGAGGCCAGCGCCCCGCCCAGCGCGCCCAGCGCGCCGCCGAGCGCGATGGTGAGCCAGGTGACGCGGTCGGTGTTGACGCCCATCGCGGTGGCCATCTCGCGGTGGTGGGTGACAGCGGTGACCTGCCGGCCCAGCGCAGTGCGGCCCAGAAACCAGCGCAGGCCGAAAAACGCGGCCACCGCCACCGCCGGCAGCACCAGCAACTGGTAGCGGGTGTAGGTGACGCCGGCCACATTCAGCGTGCCGAGCTGGCTGACCACATCGGAGACAAACACCGGCTGCGTGCCCCAGATCAGGCGCTGCAAATCCTCCAGCACCATGAAGGCAGCAAAGGTGACCAGCAATTGCAGGATCGGGTCTTTGTCGAGGATGCGGCGCAGCAAAGTGAACTCAAGCACCGTGCCCAGCAGGCCGCCGATCAGCAGTGCGGCGACAAACAGCGCGGGCAGCGCCAGCCAGCCGGGCAGCGCGTATTGGGTGATCAACAGGCCCAGCGTGGCGGCAAAGTAGCCGCCCCAGGCGTACAGGCTGCCGTGGGCGATGTTCAAGATGCGCATCACGCCAAAGATCAGCGTCAGGCCCAGCGCCACCAGAAACAGCAATGCCGCGTACGAGACGCCGTCCATCAGGGCGAGAAGAATCAGGCTGGCGTCCATGGCGGCCAGTCAGCAGCGGGCGCGGCGCTTACTTGAAGTCGTAAGTCTTCAGCCGGTCACTGTTCAATACCGCCGGGTTGAGGGTCTTGACCCAGGCCGGTGACAGCTGCCCCACCGGTGTGGTGACCAGATCGGCCGGCACCAGCATCATCTTGTCGAGCACCGCAAACGGGTACTGCGGCACGCGCTTGGTCAGGCCCAGCAACTGGTCTTCCAGCCCCTGGCCGTCTTCGCGCATCTTGATCGGTCGGCCGTAGGCCTTGAACTCCATCTTGCGCATCTCGTCGGCCACCTGCTCGATCGATGGCCACTTGCCAGCATTGGCCTTCATTGCCGATTCATAGCCGGTCTTCAAGCCCACCAGCGCCTGGGCCATGTGGTAGGTGGGGTAGATCGGGTAGGCGCCGGTCTTGGCCTTGAACTTGGCGATGAAATCCTTGTGCTTGGGGTCGTCGCGGGTTTCGGGGTGCAGCCAGTAGTGCTCACCGCGGGCGCCGGCAATGATGCCGTCGGGCACGGCCGCACCCAGGCGTTCGAGTGAGCTCTCCAGCAGCGGCAGCACAAACAAGGCGCCCTGGGTGAAGAGCCCGCGCTGGCCGGCCTGGCGCACCAGGGTGTCGAGGTCACCGCCCCAACTGGTGCTCAGCACCACATCGGGCTTCAAAGCCTGCAAGCGGCTGATCTCGGTGGAGAAATCGGCCGCGCCCAGCTTGGGGAACATCTCGGCCACCACCTTCACGTCGGGCTTGAACACCCGCAAGGTGTTGATGAAGATCTCCCACGAGTCACGGCCCCAGGCGTAATCCTGGTTGACCACCGCAATCGTCGAGAAATTGGGCTTGGTCTTCATCAGGTACAGCACCGTGGCCACCATCTCGGTGGTGGCATTGGCCTGGGTGCGCACCACGTATTTGTAGCGCTTGGCCTCCAGCACCTTCTCGGTGCCGCAGTCCCACATCACGTTCAGCACCTTCAGGTCTTCGGCCACCGGCGCAATGATGTTGCAGTTGCCGCTGGAGATGGCGGACAGCATGGTGCGCACGCCCTGCTCTTGCACCAGCCGGCGGTACTCACTGAGCAGTTTGTCGCCGCCAATGCCCTCGTCGATATAGCTGGCGCTGATCTTGACGCCGCCAATGCCGCCGGCCGCATTCATCTCGTCGATCAGCAACTCGGCGGCGGCTTTGGCCGGCACGCCAAACACCGAGGCCGCGCCCGAGGTGAAGGTGGAGATGCCGATCTTCAGCTCAGCGGGCTTGTCCTGGGCCCGTGCCGGGCCGGCGGCCAGGGGCAGCAGCACGGCCAGCGCGCCCAGCGCCTTGACGGCGCTGCACAGCGGTGCAAATCGGGCCAGCTTCATGGGGATGTCTCCTGCAGATGTTTTGGGGGATGGGCAAGCCAAGCTTACGCCGCCGCAGTGTGACCAGCCCGGCGCGCAACCGGCCATTCGGCTTTGCTGAACCTGCCCTTTGCCGGCCTTTAATCCGGCGCAACCCGCGCCGGCTCAGCGCAGGGCGGCCGATGCCGGGGTGGGCGGGACGGGCGGGGCGGCGGGCAGCAAGGCACCCGGCGGCGAGGTGGCGTCGGCCGACACCGTGACGCGGGTGACAAAGTGCCGTGTCTCGCCAAAGCACGACGTGGGCAGGCCGACTTTTTCTTCGTAGTGCAGCGTCACCCGCTTGCCCATCACCTGGGTGATCTCGGCGGCCACCCGGTCATTGGCGGCGGTGAACAAGAACTTCTCCACCGTGGCCGCACCGGGCATCGAGACCATCGCCATCTCACCCTCCCAGGTCTTGCAGACCCAGCCTTTGTCCGACAGCTTCTGGATCCAGCCGGCCCGCTCGCCCGACGAGTAGCTCCATTTCAGCACCACGGTGAAGTACAGCGCCACCAGCACGGCCACAGCCAGCAGCGCCAGGAAAAGTCGTTTGAAGGTCATCGCGGGGGCCGGTACAAAGACAGATCAGGGGTGGTTGCCGCAAAACCGGCTCAAACCTGCTTGAGCTGGTGCAGCGCCGACGGCGTGGGCCAGCCGGCCTCTTGGCAGACCCGCACGATGGCCTCATTGGTGTCGAAGTAGACCTGCCAGTAATGGTCGGTGTGGCAATACGGCCGCACGGCAATTTGCGGGCCTTCCAGCTTCATGTCGAGCAGGTTGATCTCGGGCGGCATGGCGGTCGAGATGTTCGGGATCAACGCCACGGCGGCCTTGAAGCGCCGGATCGCGTCCAGCGGGTCAACGCCGTTCGCCAGTTGCGCCACGCGCTCAACCCGGCGCGCCGGCAGCACCGAGAAGTTCTGGATCGTGTCGCCAAAAATCTTGCCGTTGCCGACGATGGTGTTGACGTTGTCGGGCGTGGTCAGCACGGTGCCAAACAGCCCCAGCTCACGCACCGTGCCCACCACGCCGCCCACGCTGACAAAGTCACCCACTTTGAAAGGACGCAGCACCAGCATGAAGGCGCCGGCAGCAAAGTTGCCCAGCAGCCCGCTCCAGGCCGCGCCGATGGCCAGGCCGGCACCCGCCAGCATGGCCGCAAAGGAGGTGGTCTGGATGCCAAAGTAGCCCAGGATGCCGATGACCAGCGCGATGTTGAGCGCAATCGCGATGATCGAGCCCAGGTATTTGGTGAGCGTCGGATCGACATGGTTGCGGCTCATGGCCGCCTGCATCACGCCGATCACCCGGTGGATCAACCAGCGGCCGACCACCCAGAACAGGATGGCGGCCACCACCTTGATGGCCAGATCGATGGCGGTGGTGCTGAGAAAAAGCTGGATTGATTGCATGTCCACGGCGCGCGTCTTTCTAAAAGGGGGGGTGGCGAAGGCGAGGCATTGTCCAACGTCTTTTGCCGCTGTCCAGCCCCGACGCTGCGGCAGCCCGCATCAACCCTGTGGACCCGCAGCAACTTGCGCCGGCTTGCCGCGACCAGCACCACTCGGGCGATGCGGCCCGGCGCAACCGCAGCGGCAATCGGGCCGATGTGGCCTGAGCGCCCGCGCTCAGGGTGGGGGCGCTGCTGGCGGCGCGGCCCCGGTGGCGGCTGCGTTGGCGGCCACGGTGGCCGCCACCTGCTGCCAGATGGCCCGGTAGCGGGCCGGGAATTCTTGCGCCAGGCCGCTGTGCGAGCCGCCGACGAAGCGCTCCAGCTGGCGCGGGCCGTGCGCCGCCGCGTACAGCCGCTCGGTCTGGCGCGACGGCACGGTGTTGTCAGCGGTGCCGGTGAGAAACCATTTGGGCGCGTCGATCAGGCCGATCTTGTTGATCGACGCAAATTGCTGGGTCGTCACCAGCGCCGCCACGCCGCCCCAGAAGCCCTGCGCACGGGCGATGTCGGGCATCGACGTCATGGCCGACTCCAGCACCAGCGCGCCGTAGGCCGGCCCGGCGCGGTGGCGCAGCGCCAGCTCCACCGCCACGCCGCTGCCCATCGAATGACCGAATATGATGCGCGCCGCCGCTTGCGGCACCCGGCGCTGCAATTCGGCCCAGGCCAGCTCGGCGTCCTCGACGATGCTGGCTTCAGACGGCAGCGCGGCGCTGCTCTCGCCCCAGCCCCGGTAGTCCAGCGCCAGCACGGCAAACCCGGCGCCCTGGATGGCGGCAATCTTGGCGCGGTTTTGAAACAGGTTTCGAAAGGTGCCATGCAGGTACAACACAGCCGGGGCGGCCGCATCGGGGCCGGGCACCCAGATCGCGCGCAGGCGCTGGGCTGGCGGGCTGGCGCCGGGGACATCGGCAACGGCATCGGCATCGGCCGGCCGGCTGAGCCAGAAGGCTTCATCTTGCAGCGTGATGGCCTGCCAATCGCTGAGCTGGCCGGGCGTGGGCCGGTAAATCCAGCCGCGCTGCTTGACATCGAGCCAGGCACAGCCCGACAAGGCCGGCAACAGCAGCGCCAGCGCGAGTGTGAGGTGCAGGCCCAGCTGACTGATCGACGGCCAGACCCACCCCCGCCGCCGCCGGCCCGACGCCGGGCGCCGATTCATGCTTCACCCCGTTGAGCGACGTTCAATGCTGTCTCCGCCTCCATCGCGCCTGTCGTGCGCCGTGCCGCTGCTGCTGGCGCTGCTGCACCCACCCGCACCCGGCCAACCCGCCGACCCTGCCCCGGACCAAGGCCCCGGCCTGGGTCAGCTGGAGGCCAATCTGAGCCCGTTGACGCTGCACTTCACGCCCAGCAGCGAGCACAAAGCGGTGTGGCTGGCGGGATTGACGCAGGTGGCGGCCGACGGCACGGTGGTGTCGGGCGCGGTGTTCAGCAATTCGTTTGGCCAATCGGCCGTGACGGTGCAGTACGGCCAGCGCCACCTGCGCCTTTTTGGGCGCGAGGCATGGTACTGGCAATGGACGGTGGGGCCGGTGTACGGCTATGTGGCGCCGTACAACCGCAAGGTGCCGCTGAACTACCGAGGCCTGTCACCGGTGGTGATCCCGTCGCTGGGCTACAGGCTGAATGACAAAGCCTCGGTCCAGTTCACCTTGCTGGGCAACTCGGCGCTGATGCTGCAATTGGCGTTGCGCCTGCCAGACTGAGCGGCAGGCAGGCAACAGGACGCAGGTCCTGTTGCCCGTCCCCCCACGTCCGGGCTTGCAAGCCCGCACGCTTCGGCAGGCAGGCAACAGGACGCAGATCCTGTTGCCCGTCCGGCCTCAGCCCAGCGGCACGGGCACAAACAGCCGCTCACCGTCGCGCCACACCAGCAGCGCCACGCTCTTGGGTTTGGCCGCCAAAACGCGCTTGAGCGCGTCCACGCTGTCCACCGGCTGGCCGTTGATGGCCAGCACCACATCGCCCTGGGCCAGGCCGGCACGCGCCGCAGCGCCTTGCACCTCTTGCACCAGCAGGCCGCTGTCGAGTTGCGCCTGCGCCCGCTCATCGCGGCTCAACGGGCGCAGCGCCAGGCCCAGCCGGGCGCCGCCGGTGGCCTCGTCGGCGCCGCCATCGGTGGCGGCCTGGGCCGCGCCTTTTTCACCGGCGCGGCCCAAAGTCACGTCCATTTCCACCGCCTTTTGGCCGCGCCAGACGCTGAGCTTGATCTTGTCGCCGGGCAGCGATTGGGCAATGCGGGCGGACAGGCTGCCGGCCTGCACCATCACCTCGCCCTCGATGCGCAGGATCACATCGCCCGATTTCAGCCCCGCCAGCGCGGCCGGGCTCTTGGGCTCAACATTGGCCACCAGCGCGCCATCGGGCCGGGGCAGGCCAAAGCTGTCGGCCAGCGGCTGCGTCAAATCCTGCACCATCACGCCCAGCCGGGCATGCTGGGCTTTGCCGGTGGCCACGATCTGATCGCGCACGCGCAGCGCCACGTCCACCGGAATGGCAAAGCTCACGCCCTGAAAGCCGCCGGTGCGCGAATAAATCTGGGCATTGATGCCCACCACATTGCCGGCCGCATCAAACAGCGGCCCGCCCGAGTTGCCGGGGTTCACCGCCGCATCGGTCTGGATGAAGGGCACGGCGGCGTCACCGGGCAGCGAGCGGCCCTTGGCGCTGACGATGCCGGCGGTGGCGGTCTGCTCCAGCCCGTAGGGCGCGCCGATGGCCAGCACCGGATCGCCCACTTGCAGCTGTTTGGGGTCACCCAGCCGCACGGTGGGCAGGCCCTGGGCGTTGATGCGCAGCACGGCGATGTCGGTGGCCACGTCGCTGCCCAGCACCTTGGCCGAGAACTCACGCCGGTCGGCCAGCCGCACCGTCACCTCTTTGGCATCTTTGACGACGTGGGCGTTGGTCAGGATCAGGCCGTCAGCCGAGACGATGAAACCCGAGCCCTGGCCTTTGAACGGCTGGTCGGGTGGCGCACCGCGCCCGGCGCCCGGCATGCCCCGAAAGAACCGGTACATCGGGTCGTTGCGCTGGGCCTCGGCCATCGCTGCGGCCTCTTCGTTGCTGGTCTTGTGCAGGCCCTCCACTGTCACGCCCACCACCGCCGGGCCGTATTGCTGCACGATGGCGCGGTAGTTGGGCGCGCTGCCCGGCGGCAGTGGCGGCAACGGCGCGGCGACTGCCGTTTGCGCGGCGGCGGCCACGGGTGTCAGGGCGGTGGCCGGTTTGTCTTTGTGGAACCAAGGCAGGTCGATGGCGCCAGCGGTGGTCACCACCGCAATGCCACCGCCCAGCAAGGCGTAACCCAGGGGCTTGAGGATGTTGTTCATGACAGCGATCTCCTTGGCGGGGCGGGCCCCAATGCAATGCAAGCAGTGTGTGGCGCCAGAATGAGCGCTGCATGAGCGCTGGATGAAGCCAGGGTTAAGACACCCCGGCGCCACCCAGGCGATGGGTGGCCCGTCTCCCCCACCCCACCCGACGCGGACCCCGTCAACCCGGCCGCCCAGGTGCCCGTCGGCCCCACCCACCCACCAAGTCGAAACCCTGTCTGAGCCTGCGGCGCAGGCGAGTCCGTACTGCGTGTTGCCCATCGCAGTCGGTCGGCGTGACATAGAAACTGTTTGCAAGCGCTTTTCTTTGCTTCCTTTCTTTTTCGCAAAAAAGAAAGGGAGGCGGCCGCCGGGCCGAATCCCGGCACCTGTCAGCGACCACCGGCGCCACAAGACCCGCCAGCCCCGCATCCGCTCACAGCACCCTCATCCAGCGCCCTCATCCCAGCGCCTCATCCCAGCACCTTCGCACGCGCCGGAGAAGGGGCCAGATCAACCGCCAGGCACCTGCTGCATCCATTCAGCCAGCTGTTGCGCCGGCGCATCCCCCGCCTGCAGCCCCGCCACCACCCCCGCCACATCCGCCGCGCTGCGGTTCTGGCTCAATTTGTACTTGCCCAGCAGCGCGGTGAGCGGTATCTCGATGCAGACGATGGCGCGCAGCATCGCCGCGATGTAGTCGCCCGGCGCGTCGGTGACGGCCCAGGGCCTGGCCTGGCCCGCCTCGTGCCGGCGGGTGAGCTGGCTGACCAGCGCATGCGCCGCTGCATCGTCGCCCAGCACGCGCAGCGGCCCGCGCGCCTGCACCACGGCGTAGTTCCAGGTGGGCACCACCTTGCCGTGCTCGGCCTTGCTGGCATAGCCGCTGGGTGAGATGTAGCCGTGCGGGCCTTGAAACACCACCAACGCCGGTGCGTCGGCCCCCGGCGCCTGCCACACCGGGTTGGCGCGCGCCACATGGCCCACCAGCGTGCCGAGCGCGCCGCGCCCGGCGTCCAGCATGAAAGGGATCGAATTGGCCACCGGCGCACCCTGCGCGTCCTGCGTGATCAGCAAACCCAGCGGATGCAGGCGCAGCAGGGCGTGCAGCACGGCGGGCCGGGATTCTTCAAAATGGGCGGGCAGGTACATCGGCGATTCCGGAATTTTCAGCGTCAATCGATCCGCTCAAGCGGCCACGATCACCGGCTCACAGCGCACCTCGGACTTGACCGAGTTGGCGATGAAGCAGGCGGCGTGGGCGTCCTCATGCAGGCGCTGGATTTGCGCCGCGTCCGGCTGGCGCGCACCGCCAAAACGCACAGCCGGCCGCAAGGTGACCAGCGTCATCGCCAGTTGGCCGTCGGCGTTTTTGGCCAGCAGGCCCTGCGCAGCGTCGTGGTAATCGTCCACCAACCAGCCGGCGCGGCTGGCGATGTCGAGAAACCACAACAGGTGGCAGCTCGACAGCGCGGCCACAAAAGCCTCTTCGGGATCGACCGCTGCGGCGTCCGACATCGGCAGCGCCACCAGCTGCGGTGACGACGAGCCGGCCACCACCGCACCCCCGTCAAAACGCCACTGGTGGTGGCGGCGGTAGCGGCGATCAATGAACGGTTGGCCGTCGCGTTGCCAGGTGATCACGGCGCTGTAGTGGGCCATCGGGCGGCTCGTCAGTGGGGGGCGGGCCCGCAGCGTAACCGGCTTTGTGCCGGCGCCGCCGGGCGCCCGGCCGCCGTCGCCAGGCTTGCGGGCAAAATCCTGCTTGTCTCCTGCCCTGGCCCTGCCCTCCTGCCGATTGCCCCGATGCTTGCCCGCCCTGCCCCCCGCTCTGCCCCCCGCCTTGCCCGCCGCCCCAGCCACGCCGCTGCCCGGTGGGGCCTGCTTTTGCTGGCCTGCCTGCTGGCCCCCGCCGCTGCGGCGGCCACACCCGCGGCCGCTGCGGCCCGGCCGGCCGACAAGACGCCCAGCGCTGCAAAACCCGGCAAAGCCGCCAAGACGCCAGCGCTGCGCCAGCAGCTCAAAAGCAAGGCCAGCGCGCTGGCCCTGGCCAGCAGCACCGCCGAGGCCATCAACGCTGCCCAGTTGGCCATGGCCGCCCGCGTGCTGACGGGCAATGCCGATTGCGAGTTCGACCAGCGCATCAGCGTGCTGCCGGTGGACGGCCAGCCCGGCTGGTTCACCGTGGCGCACAAAACCGGCCGCTACCGCATGCTGCCGCAAGAAACCCAGACCGGCGCAGTGCGGCTGGAGGACAAGGGCAGCGGCATGGTGTGGCTGCAAATCCCCAGCAAATCGATGTTGATGAACGCCCGGCTGGGCCAGCGCCTGGTGGACAGCTGCCTGCATGCCGAGCAGCGCGCCGCCCTGTTGGCGCCGGGCGACGCCCAGACCATAGCGGCCAGCAGCCTGGGCATCGTGGTGCCCGGCGGCACGCCGCCCGTCGCGCCGGGCCTGCCAGCGGCCATCGCCGTGGCGCCCGTGACCAGCCCGGTCATTGCCCCGGGCCTGCTGCCGCCCGGCGCGTCCGCCGTGCTGGCCCCTGCCGCACCGGGGTTTGACACCGCCCCGGCCTTGGCCGACAGCGCCAGTTGACCGACGCGCAAAAATTGATGGGTCAAGTCTTATACAAGACTTAAGATATCGGGCTTACCCGTAGTCGGCGCACCCGCTCACCCATCCTCGGGCGCACCGTGCCATCCGACGCCACTGACAGCCCGCCCGCCGCCCGGATTTGCCCAAGCTGTTTGTCCACTGCCCCACAGGAGCCTTCGTGATGCTGCAAGCCTACCGCCAACATGTCACCGAGCGTGCCGCGCTCGGCATCCCGCCGCTGCCGCTGACGGCCCAGCAGACGGCCGATGTGATCGAGCTGATCAAGGCGCCGCCGGACGGCGAGCAGGCTTTTCTGCTCGATCTGATCACCCACCGCGTGCCGCCGGGCGTGGACGACGCGGCCAAGGTCAAGGCCAGTTTTCTGGCGGCGGTGGCGCACGGTGATCTGGCCGTGGCGCTGCTGTCCAGGGCCCGCGCCACCGAGCTGCTGGGCACGATGGTGGGCGGCTACAACGTCAAGCCGCTGATCGACCTGCTGGACGACGCCGAGGTGGCCGCTGTGGCCGCCACCGCGCTGAAAAAAACGCTGCTGATGTTCGACTTCTTCCACGACGTGGCCGAGAAGCACCAAGCCGGCAATGTGTTTGCCAAAGACGTGATGCAAAGCTGGGCCGCCGCCGAGTGGTTCACCAGCCGGCCCGAGGTGGCCCGCAAGATCACCATCACCGTGTTCAAGGTGGTGGGTGAGACCAACACCGATGACCTGAGCCCCGCGCCCGACGCCTGGAGCCGGCCCGACATCCCGCTGCACTACCTGGCGATGCTCAAAAACGCCCGCCCGGGCATCACGCCCGAAGAAGACGGCAAGCGCGGCCCGATGCAGTTTGTTGAAGCAATGAAGAAAAAAGGCCATCTCGTGGCCTATGTGGGGGATGTGGTGGGCACCGGCTCATCGCGCAAAAGCGCCACCAACTCCATCATCTGGGGCTTTGGTGAGGACATTCCGTTTGTGCCCAACAAACGGTTCGGTGGGGTCACGCTGGGCGGCAAGATTGCGCCGATCTTCTTCAACACCCAAGAAGACTCGGGCGCGCTGCCGATCGAGGTGGACGTTTCGGCCTTCAACATGGGCGACGTGATCGATGTCTACCCCTACGACGGCAGGATCGAGAAAGACGGCCTGTTGGCGGCCGAGTTCAAGCTCAAGAGCGAGGTGCTGTTTGACGAGGTGCAGGCCGGCGGCCGCATCAACCTGATCATCGGCCGATCCCTCACCGCCAAGGCGCGTGATTTTCTGGGTTTGCAGGCGTCCAGCGTGTTCCGCCTGCCCAGCGCGCCCATCGCCACCAGCGCCGGCTTCACCGTGGCGCAAAAAATGGTGGGCCGTGCGGTGGGCCTGCCCGAGGTGGACGGCCACCAACCCGGCGTGCGCCCCGGCACCTACTGCGAGCCGCGCATGACCACCGTCGGCAGCCAGGACACCACCGGCCCGATGACGCGCGACGAACTGAAAGACCTGGCCTGCTTGGGCTTCAGCGCTGACCTGGTGATGCAGAGCTTTTGCCACACCGCCGCCTACCCCAAGCCGGTGGATGTCAAAACCCACCGTGAGCTGCCCAGCTTCATCAGCAACCGGGGCGGTGTGTCACTGCGCCCGGGCGACGGCGTGATCCACAGCTGGTTGAACCGCCTGCTGCTGCCCGACACCGTGGGCACCGGCGGCGACAGCCACACGCGCTTTCCGATCGGCATCAGCTTCCCGGCCGGATCAGGCTTGGTGGCCTTTGGCGCGGCCACCGGCGTGATGCCGCTGGACATGCCTGAATCGGTGCTGGTGCGCTTCAAGGGGTCGATGATCGATGCGCAAAAGCGCGGCATCACGCTGCGCGACCTGGTGCATGCCATCCCGCTGTACGCCATCAAGGCCGGCCTGCTGACTGTTGCCAAGCAGGGCAAGGTCAATGTCTTC
>JANMKO010000319.1:0-9368 GCA_031372085.1 Betaproteobacteria bacterium | reverse complement strand
AACGGCACATAGCCCACGCTGCGGCGGGCGCCGTAGAAGTGCGAGGTGAACGTGAGCCCGTACACGCAGCAGGCCGAGCCCGACAGGATGGTCATCGTGCGCCGCATGCGCAGGCCCACCCGCAATGATCCGAAGGCCGGGCACATGCTTTGTGGCTGGTCATGCGGGCCGGCCTTGGCGGCACGCGGATAGTCTTTGGCGTACTGGTCCAGCACCGCAGATTTGCCGGCCGACCTGGCAGCCGCCAGCATCGCGCCGCCGCCGGCATGGCAGCCCATGCCATCGCCTGCGATGGCAGTGGGGTTTGCCAGGGTCGCGTCGCCTTCGCCGTCGATGGCGGTGGGCACGGCCAAGGTGTCGGCGGGCGCAGACGGCGCGGGCAGGATCGGGATCACGGCGTTCATGGGGGTCATTCAGCAGCGTCAGACTTCGTCGTACACCACTTCAAGCGTTTGCTTGACGACTTCTTTTTTGCCGCACATATCAAACTGCGTGGCCGGCTCCAGCACCACATTGCGGCCCACCGCCGAGGCCGAAAAAAGGCCCAGCAACTGGTCTTGCGTCATCGGCCTGGGCCGCATCGGGGTGGACGTGCCGACGTTCTCGGCCAGCGCGGCAAACATCGGGCCCCAGACGGAGTCGGGCCGGCCGATGATCTCGTAGCTGGCGCTCTTGCGGCGGATGTCTTCATTGGCCGGGATGGTGGACAGCACGGGGATGCCGACATGCGTGGCAAACGCCGCCGCCTCACCGGTGCCGTCATCGCGGTTGATCACCATGCCGGCCACGCCCACATTGCCGCCCAGTTTGCGGAAGTACTCCACCGCCGAGCAGACGTTGTTGGCCACGTACAGGCTTTGCAAGTCGTTGCTGGCCACGACGATCACCTTCTGGCACATGTCGCGGGCAATCGGCAGGCCAAAGCCGCCGCACACCACATCACCCAAAAAATCCAGCAGCACGTAGTCAAAGCCCCAGTCGTGGAAGCCGAGTTTTTCGAGCAACTCAAAGCCGTGGATGATGCCGCGCCCACCGCAGCCCCGGCCCACCTCGGGCCCGCCCAGTTCCATCGCGTACACGCCGTCGCGCTTGAAGCACACGTCGCCGATGGCCACCGCCTCACCCGCCAGCTTTTTTTTGCTGCTGGTCTCGATGATGGTGGGGCAGGCGCGGCCGCCAAACAGCAAACTGGTGGTGTCACTCTTCGGGTCGCAACCGATCAGCAACACCTTCTTGCCCTGCTGCGCCATCATGTAGCTGAGGTTGGCGAGGGTGAAGCTCTTGCCGATGCCGCCCTTGCCGTAGATGGCAATGATCTGCGTCTCTTTGGTGACGGGGCCGGTGGCCACCGCATCGGGCTCGATGGCGGCCTCGGCACGCAATTGCAGGTCTCGCAGGATCTGGATCGGCGCGCCTTGGGCGGGCAGGTTGGCTAAGGTCATGTCAGTGGGTCCAGTCGAGAACCATCTTCAGGCAGGCCACATCGCCAAAAGCGGTGCGGTAGGCGGTGTCGGTGTCGGCGCTGGCCCGCTCGCCGCCAATCGGCGCGTGGTGGGTGATCAGGCCGTCCAGCGACAGGCGGCGGTCGGCGATCAGGGCCTGCACCGCCAGCAGGTCAGGGCGCTGCCATTCAGCGGCGGCGCGCAGGCGGGCTTCGCGCATGAAGGCGGGTGCAAAGTTGAATTGCAGCGGGTCGCTGTAAAAGCCGGCCAGGATGATTTCACCGCCCGGCGCCAGGCGGGCGATCAGCGTGTCGAGCAGCTTGGCGTCACCGCTGACATCGCAGATCACGTCGTAGTTGCGGCGCGGGTCGGCGTCGGGGTGCAGCACGGCATAGCCGCTGGCGCCGTGGGCGCGGGCGGGGTTGGTCTCCCAGACGGTGGTGTCCTTGAAGCCGGCGGCCACATTCAGCCGGGCCAGCAAGCGGCCCAGCACACCGTGGCCGATGATGAGCTGCGGCGGTCGCGGGTGATCGACCTGGCCACCACAGGCCACGGCGTGGTAGGCGGTGGCGGCCAGTGCCAGCAGCACGGCTTGCTCACCCAGCGCCTCGTCCACTGCAATCACCCGGCGACCGGGCACCACCACCCGCGACGCCGAGCCACCAAACAAGCCACGCACGCCCTGGCCATGCAGCGGGCCGTAGCAGTTGGCGCCGGGCACAAACACCTGGGCACCCACGGCATGGCCGCTGGCGTCACCGGCCTGCACCACGCGGCCGACCGACTCATAGCCCGGCACCAGCGGGTAGCCCATGCCCGGAAAGTGCGGCATGCGGCCGGTGAACAGCAGGCGCTCGGTGCCGGTGGAGATGCCGCTCCACAGCACATCGACCACCACGTCTTCGGCGGTCGGATCGGTCAACGACAGCTCGGCCAGGCGCAGGTGCTCAGGGTGCGGCAGCAGCACGGCGGTGGTTTTCATGGCGGGCCAGCGCCATCGGCGCGTTGGGTCGGGGCAATTCTTTGGGGTTGCATGGCGGGTCTGCGGTCTGGTTGTCACTTTACGCTGACTCAGTTAAGTGTCAAGTAAACGTTACATCAGGTTTTACCCGGGCGGCACCCGGGCGATCAACAGCCGGGTTTGCAGCGGTGTGGCGTTGTGCAACAGCCTGGGCCTCGTGAAGCCCGCTGCCTGCAGCATCGCGGCCAGCTCGGCCACGCGGCGCGGTCGGCCGCTGCCCATGGCCCACAGGTACATGCCGAAGTAGGCATCGCCCATCGCCTGGGCGCCGGGCGTGCCGGCCATCGGCTCGGCCAGCAGCAGCACCCCGTGCGGCGGCAGCGCGCGGCGGGCGGCGCGCAACAGCGTCATCACCCGGGCGTCGTCATGGTCGTGCACCACCCGCACCAGGCTGATGATGTCGGCGCCTGGCGGCAGCGCGTCGGTGGTGAAGTCACCGCCCACCGCCGTGGCGCGGTGGCCCAGGCCGAGCGCGGCCAGCCGGGCCTGGGCGCGCTGCGCCACCTCGGGCAGGTCAAACACCACCAGCCGCAGGTGCGGCCAGCGCCGGGCCACCGCGCTGGCAAAGACGCCCTCACCGCCGCCCAGGTCGAGCAGGCAGTGGTGCGGGTTCAGCGGGTAGGCGTCGAGGATTTCGTCGGCCACCAGCGGCTGTGACGCGGCCATCAGCGCCGAGTAGTCGGCCACCTGGGCGCTGTCCAGCGCCTGCGGCTGGGGGCTGCGGGCGTAGGCCCAGTAGCGCGCCAGCGCCGACTCACCCGGCGGCGCCCGCAGCAAGGCCAGCGGGTCGGCCAGATCGGCATACAGCACGGTGTGGTGCTGCACCATCGCCGCCAGCGCGGCATTGCCCACCATCGGCGCGCCCAGCGGGCCCAGCGCGTACAGCGGCAGGGCGCCAGTGCACCCCGGCCGGCCGCGTCGGCGCAGCAGGCGCAGCGCCACGGCGGCGTCCAGCAGGCGCTGGCAGGCGGCCAGCGGCAGCGCCAGCGCAGGCGCCAACGCCTCGGCCGAGGCCGGGCCGGCGGCCAGCCGGTCGAACAATTTGAGCTGCACACAGGCCAGCAGCACCTGGCTGTAGCTGAAGCCCGCCACCAGATCAAACAGCGCGCGGGCCCGGCGCCGGGCAATCGGCCGGGTGAGCGCAAAGCCCGAGGCCCAGCGGCGGAAGGCCGGATCGGCCAGCCGCCCGTCACGCCAGGCGCGCAGCGGCGCCAGCAGGCGGTCGATCCAGCCGGGCGGGGCGTCGGCGGCGGGGGTGGGCGTGGGCGTGGCGGCGGCTGTCACCGTGCGGCCGCCGGGCAGCGGCTTGATCAGGCGGCCGCCTGGGCCAGCTGGTCGCACAGCGCGGCCGGCACCAGGCGCTCAGACTCGGCCCAGACCAGCGCGCGCAGGCGTTGTGCGCCCGGGCAATCGGGCACGCTCGCGGCGGCGTTGGCCACCAGTTGCTGAAAATGCGCCACCGCGCCCAGCAGCCCTTGTGCGGCGGCCACGCTGGGCCGGCCCAGCGCCAGATCACGGCCCACCGGTTTGCCGATCTGCACCGGATCAGCCGCCACGTCGCGGATGTCGTCGGCCACCTGGTAGGCCTCACCCAGCCACTCGCCCAACGCCCGCCACGGTGCGGGCGCACCACCGGCCGATTCGGCGCCGGCCATCGTGGCGGCGGCAAACAGCGCGCCGGTCTTGGCCCGCTGGTAGTCGCGCAGCGAGACCTGCGGCTCGCATTCCCAGGCCTGGCCGGCCACGATGCCGTGCGGCCCGCCCACGCCCCGGGCGATGCGCCCGAGCAACGCCGCCAGCCGCGCCGGGTGGCGGGCCGGTGCGGCCGCCAGTGCCTGGAAGGCCAGCACGATCAGCGCATCACCGGCCAGCACCGCCAGCCGCTCTCCGTGGGCGCGGTGCACCGACGGCACGCCGCGCCGGGTGGGCGCGTCGTCAAAGCAGGGCAGGTCGTCATGCACCAGTGACGCGCAGTGCAGCAGCTCGATGGCCACTGCCGCCGCCTCGGTCAGCGGCGGGTCGTCCTGGCCGCAAGCCAGCGCCACCGCCAGGCACAGCCGGGGCCGCACCCGGGCACCGCCCGGAAACACCGCATGGCGCACCGCCGCTGCCAGCCGGGGTGGGCCACCCGGTGCCTCACCGAGAGCCAGCGCGGCCAGCAAAGCCTGGTCAATGCGTTCCATGGGATTCATAGTGCCCTCCGGCAAATGCCGGGGCATTGGGGCAGGATGCCGTCATGTCACCTCAACATTACAATATGATGTGTCATGCAGAATAGACACATTGATGCACTGCGTCAACCGCCAGGTGGCGCGCAGCATCAACGCCCGGCGGGCGGACTGGCCCGGCGCCCTGCGGGCGGTGGGCATCCCAGCCGGGCGGTTGACGGCTGCGGCGCCCGGTGGCCGGTGGCCGCAGCGGGCCACCCGGTGATGCGCCCGGTGCCCCGCCCATGACCGCACCGGTGATCGTCATCGGCTCGGGCATCGGCGGCCTGGCGGCGGCGGTGGCGCTGGCTGCGCAGGGCGTGGCGGTGCAGTTGATCGAGCAAGACAGCGCCCCCGGCGGCAAGTTGCGCCCGGTCACCGTGGCCGGCCAGGCGCTGGACGCCGGCCCCACGGTGATGACGATGCGCGATGTGTTTGACGGCCTGTTTGCGCTGGCCGGTGAGCGGCTGGACGACCACCTGCGCCTGAGCCCGCTGCGCATCCTGGCGCGCCATGCCTGGCCGGGCGGCGCCACGCTCGATCTGCATGCCGACCGGGCGGCCACGGTGGACGCCATCGGCCGCTTTGCCGGCGCCACAGCCGCCCGGCAGTACGCTGATTTTTGTGGCCGCTCACGCCAGGTGTTCAACACGCTGGACGGCCCGTACATGCGCGCGTCCCGGCCCAACCCGCTGTCGCTGGCCTGGCGCTGCGCCGGCAACGGCGCGGCCGGGCTGCGCGGCCTGTCGCGCATTTCGCCGTTCCAGAGCTTGTGGCGTGAGCTGGGCCAGCGCTTTGACGACCCCCGGCTGCGCCAGCTGTTTGCCCGCTACGCCACGTACGGCGGCTCGTCGCCGATGGCCGCACCCGCCACGCTGATGCTGATCGCCCATGTGGAGCAGGCCGGCGTCTGGTCGGTCGAGGGCGGCATGTACAGCCTGGCCAGCGCGCTGGTCGGCCTGGCGCAGCGGCTGGGCGTGCAAATCCGCTGCGGCCAGCGGGTGGTGCGCGTGGTGTTGACGGCTGGCCGGGTGAGCGGGGTGCAACTGGTGCGCGCGGCCAGCGCACCGGCCGGCCCGGGCGCGGCACCGGCCGCTGTCGATCCGGCGGCCATCGGCTTGGCGAACGCCGAGCACCTGCCCGCGTCGGCCGTGGTGTTCAACGGCGACGCCGCTGCGCTGCCGGCCGGCTGGCTGGGCCCGGCGGTGCAGGCGGCGGTGCCGGCCCGGCCGGCCAGCAGCCGATCGCTGTCCGCGCTGACCTGGAACCTGGTCACCCCGGCGCGCGGTTTTGCGCTGCTGCGTCACACGGTGTTCTTCTCCAGCGACTACCCGCTGGAATTTGCCGAGTTGTTCAGCCAGGGCCGCCTGCCCACCGAGCCCACGGTGTATGTCTGCGCACAAGACCGGGGCGACGCCGCGCCGGCCGACCACGGCGCGCCCGAGCGCTTGCTGTGCCTGGTCAACGCGCCGGCCCGGGCCGACTCAAGCCCGCTCAGCCCCCAGGAGATCGACGCATGCGAAGCCCGCACTTTTGCCCACCTGGCCCGGCTGGGCCTGGCGGTGCAGCCGCAATCGCCGGGCCGGCTGCGGCACAGCCCGGCCGATTGGGCGCAGCGCTTCCCGGCCACGGGGGGGGCGCTGTATGGCCAGGCCACGCACGGCTGGCGGGCATCTTTCAGCAGGCCGGCGGCGGCCAGCCGGGTGCCGGGGCTGTACCTGGCGGGGGGCAGCGCGCACCCGGGGGCGGGCGTGCCGATGGCCGCGCTGTCGGGCCTGCAGGCGGCGCGCCAACTGCTGGCCCATCAAACTGGCCTGATTTTGACCGCCCCGTTGCGCCCGGCGGTTATGCCTGGTGGTATGTCGATGCGCTGAGCGATGACGGCCGCCAAGCGCTGGTGGCCATCGTCTTCATCGGCAGCGTGTTCTCGCCGTACTACGCCTGGGCCCGGCACCGGGCGCGCGGTCAACCCGGTGCCGCAGCGCCGGCCGAGCAGCATGTGGCCGTCAACCTGGCGCTGTACCGCACCGACGGTGGCCCCGGCGCGCGCTGGGCCATGACCGAGCGCGGCGCCGGGGCGCTGTCGCGCACGGCCAGCCAGCTCAGCATCGGCCCCAGCAGCCTGCGCTGGGATGGCAGCACGCTGGTCTTGCAACTGGACGAATGGGCCATGGCGCCCTGGCCGCGCCGGCTGCGCGGCAGCGTGCGGCTGCACCCGCTGGCACCGGGCAGCGCCGCGCCGTTTGCGCTGGACGGCGCCGGCCAGCACCAGTGGTGGCCGATCGCGCCGTGCGCCCGCGTCGAGGTGGATTTGTCGCATCCGGCCTGGCGCTGGCGCGGCAATGGCTACCTCGACAGCAACCAGGGTGAGGTGCCACTGGCCGACACCTTTGTCGATTGGCAATGGGCCCGCGCCGCGCTTGACCGGCGGCACAGCGCGGTGGTCTACGACGCCCAAGAGCGCAACGGCACCAGCACCGGGCTGGCCTTGTGCTTCGACGCGCGCAGCGGCTGCCAGCGGTTTGAGGCGCCGCCGCTGCAAGCCCTGCCCGGCAGCGGCTGGCGCGTGCCGCGCGCCATGCGCAGCGCCGCCGCTGCGCCGCCGGTGCTGCGCCAGACGCTGGAGGACGCGCCGTTCTACGCCCGCTCACTGGTGCAGGCGCAGTGGCTGGGCCAGCCGGTGCTGGCGATGCATGAGAGCCTGCGGCTGGACCGCTTTGTGCAGCCCTGGGTGCAGGCGATGCTGCCGTTCCGCATGCCGCGCCGCGCCGGTTGAGCCGCAGCCGCAACACCGGCCCGCGCGATGGGCAACATCGCGCTACGGCAGCGCGTACGCCACCAAATAGTCGCCGCGTGTGCTGGCGCCCTTGTAGCCGCCGGCCGCAAGCACCCGGTACTGTCGGCCGCCGATGGCGTAGGTCATCGGCGTGGCCTGGCCGCCGGCCGGCAATTTGGCCTGCCACAGTGTTTTGCCGGTGCCGGTGTCGAAGGCGCGCAGCCGGTCGTCCAGGCTGGCGGCGATGAAGACCAGGCCGCTGGCGGTGACGATGGGCCCGCCAAAGCCCGGCATGCCCAACTTCAAGCTGAGGTACGGCAACTGGCCCAGGGGCACGCGCCATCGGATGCGGCCGCGCACCATGTCCACGGCGGTCAGCGTGCCCCACGGCGGCTTGACGCACGGCATGCCCAGTGGCGACAAGAAGGCCCGGCGCCGCAGGCCGTACGGCGTGCCGTGCTGCTGGGCAAACTCAAAACCGGCGTAGCGCGGGTCGGCGCGCTGGGCCGCCATCTGGTCGCGTGGCACCAGGGCCACGACAAACGGCAGGTCCACCGTGTTGGCCAGCACCAGCTGGCGCTGCGGATCAAAAGCGATGCCGCCCCAGTTCGACCCGCCGGCATTGCCGGGCTGCATCAGGCTGTCTTGCAGCGACGGCGGCTGGAACATGCCGGTGCTGCGGTAGCCCTCGATGCGCTGGCGGCAGGCCCGCGCATCGAACCAGGTCAGGCCCCAGGCGTCGTCGGGCAGCACCGGCCCCTGCCGCACCAGCGCGGGTGGCGCCACCGGGTAGGGCTGGGTGGGCGACGGGCGCTCACCCGGCACGGCGTGCTGCGGCACCGGCCTTTCTTCGATGGCAAAGAGCGGCGCCCCGGTGTCGCGGTGGAAGGTGAACAGATGCCCGGTCTTGGTGGCCTGGATGACGGCCGGCACTGCCTTGCCGTGCTGCACCAGGTCCACCAGCGTGGGCTGGGCCGGCACGTCGTAATCCCACAGGTCGTGGTGCACCAGTTGCTGGCCCCAGCGCAATTGCCCGGTGCGGCCGTCAAGGGCCACCACTGAGTTGGCCCAGCGGTTGTCACCCGGGCGCAGGCCGCCAAAAAAATCCGGGCTGGCCGATCCGGTGGGCACAAACACCAGCTGGCGCTGCGCGTCCACCGCCAGCGGCGCCCAGGCATTGGCCGCGCTGGCGGTCTGGCTGCTGCCAGCCGGCCAGTCTTTGAAAACCGGGTTGGCCGGGTCGCGCGGGATCGGGTCCCAGCCCCACACCAGCGCGCCGCTGCGGGCATCGAACGCCCGCACCGTGCCCAGCTCCACTTGCACCGGCCGGTTGTCGCCGATCGATGAGCCGACGATCACCTTGCCGTCCAGGATGGCGGGTGGTGAGGTGACGAGGTAGTTGCGCCAGTCGCTGTCGGGGGCGTCGCCGGGCCCGATGCCGTCCAGCAGGTTCACCGCGCCGTGGGCGCCAAAGTCTTGGCAGGGCGCGCCGGTGGCAGCGTCCAGCGCCAGCAGGCGGGCGTCCAGCGTGGGCGCAAAAACACGCACCCGGCAGGCCGCACCGGCCGGCGCGGCGTCGTCCACCCACAGCGACACGCCGCGCGAGACGCCGTCTGAGTAGTGCCGGTCTTTGCGGCTCTGGCTGGCATGGCGCCAGCGCAGCACGCCGGTGGCGGCGTCCACCGCCAGCACGTCGGTGCTGGCGGTGGTGAGGTAGAGCAGGCCGCCGTGCAGCACCGGCGTGGCCTCGAAGGCTGAGCGCTTCCAGTCGCGCACCCCCTGGCCCAGCTCACCGGTGCGCAAAGTCCAGGCCACGCGCAGCGTGTGCACATTGGCCGGGTTGATCTGCGTCAGCGTGGAGTAGCGCATGCCGCCGGCGTCCCCACCGTAGGCCGGCCAGCCGGTGTCGGGTGCGTCTGTCG
>JANMKO010000316.1:0-1972 GCA_031372085.1 Betaproteobacteria bacterium | reverse complement strand
AAAAGCGTGGCGGCGGAAGTTGCGGATCAGCGCAAAGTGCTCGTCATTGCTCAGCCCCGGCATCGACCAGTTGTAGTGGATGCCCGAGATGGTCTGCATGCGCCGGCCGTAGCGGTGGCCCAGGCCCATGCGGTAGACGCTTTTGGCCCGGCCGACATTGCTGGCGCCGTAGCGGCCGACCGGGATGGTCTCGTCGGTGGGCAGGCCGCAGGGCATGCTGCCCACCCAAAGCTGCTCGGCGTCGGGCTGGGTGCCCAGGGCGTGGTAGA
The DNA here is from genome assembly GCA_031372085.1 of Betaproteobacteria bacterium. GTDB lineage: Bacteria > Pseudomonadota > Gammaproteobacteria > Burkholderiales > Burkholderiaceae_C > Pseudaquabacterium. Next base: position 1,703 of record JANMKO010000316.1, on the reverse strand, counting down.
CGGCCTGGTGGATCTCGGTCAGCTCGGCCAGGCAGGCATCGGTGCTGGCATGCACGCCGGTGATCAACTCCAGCTGGCTTTCGCTGTAGTCGGTGGTGATGTGCGGATGCGTCAAGGCCGCGCCCAGCGGCGCCGGGTGCGGCGTGAGTGCCAGGCCGCCGCCGGGCAGGGCGCGCAGGCTTTCTTTCTCGATGCCGCGCCGGATGGCCCGCAACCGCTCCAGCGGCAGGGCACGCAAGCGTTCGTGCAGTGCTGTCACCGGACGTCTCCTTCAAGGGTTTTGAGTCAGCAGGCTATCAGAGCCCGGTGACGCTTGCCCGGCCGGGGGTTGATGGGGGTTGTGTTAGGGCTTGCGCCCGGGTGGCAGCGGCAAATCCGAGGGTAAAACCGCCGGCAAGACAGGCGACAAGGCGGGCGCCACCAGTGCCAACCGCAGCGCCGCAGCACAGCAGGCCATCGCCGCCCATTGAACCGGTCCCAGCGGCTCACCGTGCAGCAGCGCGCCCGAGACCATGGCCACCACCGGCACCAGGATCGACGACAGCCCGGCCACCGTGGTGGGCAGCAGGCCGACGATGGCAAACCAGGCGGCGTTGCCGATGGCCATCGGCACCAGCGTGATGTAGCCGATGATCAAAATCGTCGTCCACGACGGCATGAACCAGTGGCCGTCGCCCAGCAACAGCGCGCCGGTGAGGATGGGCACGGCGGTGATCAGCAACTGCCAGCCGGTGAGCACCAGCGCCGGCACCGCACCCGCCAGCGACGGCCCGCCGCGCTTCAAGATCAGCGTGCCCACCGCCCAGCCAATGCCGGCCAGCAAGCCCAGCGCCACCCCCAGCGGGGCCTGGGCGTACACACCCAGGCTGCGCCACATCAGCAAGCCCACGGCGGCAGCGCCCAGCGCCAAGGCCATCAGCAAACGCGGCCCCAGCCGCTGGCCGCCTGCGGCCCAGCCGATCAGCGCGGCCCACAGCGGCATCGTGAAGCCCAGCACCGCCGCCTGGCCCGACGGGATCATCAGCGCGGCGTAGGTGCTGGCGATGTTCCACAGCACCAGATAAAAGAAGGTCGCGATCACCACCCGGGGCCAGTGGCGGCGCGGGATCACCAGCGATTGGCCGCGCAGCCGCGCCACCGCCAGCAGCGCCAGGCCGGCGCCCAGCACCGCCACGGCGCGAAAGGTCCACACCGACACCTCGCGCACGGCCAGCGGAAACAAGCCCCAATTGGTGCCCCAGACCAGCGTCAGCAGGGCCAGCAGCAGGATGGCACGGCGGGGGATGGCGGGCGATTGATCAGCGGCGGCGGCAGGCAAGGGCTTGGGCATGGGGCATGGGGCATGGCAGTGCAGTGCAGGGTGCGGCGCTCAGTATCTGCGCCGACAGCTGCGGGCGCGTGGCCCGGCCGCGCACCCCGGCCAAAGCCAGCAGGGCCGGCGCGGCAAAACGGCCAGACCCATCCACCCGCACGCCCGCTTGCCCCCCCTCGGCAGACGTTTGCTTGCAATTGCCCCCTTGTTCGCGGGGTTGTCGCCCCCGCGACGGCCCGTTAATTTGACAGGGCAACGCGGTTCCGCACGGTCGATCAAGGGGGATGTATGAGCAGATGGCAGCGCAGTGTGAGTGGCCTGTTCTTCGCCTTGGGTTTGTGCGTCGCCGCACCCGCACAAGCCGGTGTGTGGCAGGTGCAGGTGGACACCA
>JANMKO010000306.1:0-5065 GCA_031372085.1 Betaproteobacteria bacterium | reverse complement strand
AGTGCCTGTACTGCGTGGTGGCGCACGGCGCCATCTTGCGCATCTACGAGAAAAAACCGCTGCTGGCCGACCAGCTGGCCGTCAACCACCGCAAGGCCGACATCACGCCGCGCCAGCGCGCCATGCTCGATTTTGCGATGAGGGTGTGCCTGCAATCGCACGAGGTGGACGACGCCGATTACGCGGCATTGCGCGGACACGGCTTTGACGATGAAGACATCTGGGACATCGGCGCCATCACCGCATTTTTCGGCCTCAGCAACCGCATGGCCAACCTGACGGGCATGCGGCCAAATGACGAGTTTTTCTTGATGGGCCGGGTGCCGAAAGCGCCAAAAGCGCCAAATGCGCCAATGGCCGCCCAGGCGTGATGCCGATGGCCGGCATGCAAAACATCGCGGGCCTGTCGCCCATCGTGGCCGGCGCCTGGCGGCTGGCCGATTGGGGCTGGGCGCCGCAGCAGCGGCTGGCCTGGATCGAGGCCAACCTCGACCTGGGCGTCACCAGCTTCGACCACGCCGACATCTACGGCGGCTACAGCGTCGAAGCGCTGTTTGGTGAGGCCCTGGCGCTGGCGCCGGGGCTGCGCCGCCGGCTGCAAATCGTCAGCAAATGCGGCATCCAGCTCGTCACCCCGGCCCGGCCGGGCCATGCGCTCAAGCACTACGACACCTCGGCCGCGCACATCCGGGCGTCGGTGGACGGCTCGCTGCGCGCGCTGCACACCGACCACCTGGATTTGCTGCTGATCCACCGCCCCGAGGCGCTGATGGATTTTGATGAGTTGGCCAGCACCTTCGAGGCGCTGCGCCGCGAGGGCAAGGTGCGGCACTTCGGCGTCTCCAACTTCACGCCCAGCCAACTGGCGCCGCTGCACCGCCGCATCGCCCTGGCCACGCACCAGATCGAGCTGTCGCCGCTGCACCTGCATGCGCTGCACGACGGCACGCTGGACCAATGCCAGGATTTGGGCCTGCGGCCGATGGCCTGGTCACCGCTGGCCGGTGGCCGGCTGTTCACCGGCCAGGACGAGGCGGCGCAGCGGGTGCGCCACACGCTGGCGTTGATGGCCGCCGAGCTGGGCGTGCCGGTGATCACGCTGGTGATCGCCTGGGTGCTGCGCCACCCCAGCGCGCCGCTGCCGATTTTGGGTTCACGCCGCATCGATGTGGCACGCGATGCGATGGCCGCGCTGGCCTTGCGGCTGGACGCGCAGCAGTGGTGGCGCGTCTGGACGGCGGGGGCGGGGCGCGAGGTGGCTTGAGCTGGCGCGACAGGGTCGAACCCGCAAACCACCCAACCCGCAGCCGATCAAGCCGTCAAGCCGCCCGGCCCAGCGTGCGCGCAAACAGGCTGAACAACCGCTCCCAATGCCGCTCAGCCGCCACGGGGTTGTAGATGCCGGCGCGCAGCGGAAACGCAAAGCCGTGCTCCACACCCGGATACCACTCGATGCGGTGCGGCACGCCCGCCGCCAGCAGCGTGGCCTGCAGGGCGGCGATGTCGGCCGGCGGTGCCCATTTGTCGATCTCGGCACAAGCAAAGTAGCTTTCGCAGCGGATTTTTGCGGCCACCCGGTGCGGTGAGTCGGGCTGGTCGGTGGCCATGTTGGCGCCGTAAATCGACGCGATGCAGCGCAGGCGGTCGGCAAACGCCACCGCCGCCCACACCACAAACGGCCCGCTCATGCAGTAGCCCAGTGCGCCGATGCGGCTGGCATCGGCCTGCGGCAGACCATCGACATAGGCCAGCAAGGCCCGGGTGTCGCACTCGGTGGTGCGGGCGGTCAGCGTGGCCATCAGCGCAAACATCTCGGCCATGGCCGGCGCGGTGCGCTCTTTGAGCCAGAAATCGGCACTGCTGCGGTGGTACAGATTGGGCAGCACCACGCAGTAGCCCACCGCCGCGATGCGCCGGGCCATCGTGTGCAGCTCTTCGCGCTTGCCGGGGGCGTCCATGTAGAACAGCACCACCGGGTGCGGCCCGCCCTCCTCGGGGTGCACCACAAAGGTGGTCATCGGGCCGTCGTCGGTGGGCAGGTCAAGCTGGTGTTCGATCATGGTGCAGGCTTTCAGTGGGGTGGTTTTTTGAGCCAGGCGGTCAGGCCAGGCCGTCAGTGCACCGCGCGGTCCAGCCCTTGCCAGAAGCGGGCGCGGATGGCTTTTTTGTCCAGCTTGCCCAGCCCGGTGGTGGGCAGGGCATCGACAAAATCGATGGCCTTGGGGGTGTAGACCGGGCCTTTGCGCGCACGCACCAGGGCCATCAGTTCATCGGCGCCCACCGCCGCGCCCGGGCGCAGCACCACCAGCGCGCGCACCGCCTCGCCCCATTTGGCGTCGGGCACGCCCACCACCGCCGCTGCGGCCACCGCCGGGTGCTGGGACAGCGCGTCTTCCACCTCGCGCGGGTAGACATTGAAGCCGCCGCTGATGATCATGTCTTTTGAGCGATCAACGATGTACAGGTAGCCGTGCGCGTCGCGGTGCGCCATGTCACCGGTGTACAGCCAGCCGTGGCGCAGGGCCTGGGCGGTTTCTTCGGGCTTGTTCCAGTAGCCCTTCATCACCAGCGGGCCACGCACGCAGATCTCACCCACCTCGCCGTCGGCCACCTCGTGGCCAGCGTCGTCCAGCAGCCGCACCTGGTTGCCCACGCAGGGCGTGCCGCAAGACGACAGGCGCTCGGGGTGGTGCACGGGGTCATGCTCATGCTGGTGCAGCACGGTGACGGTGTTGGGTGCCTCGGACTGCGCATACAACTGCATGAAGACCGGGCCCAGCACCTGCATGCCCTCGACCAGCCGGGTGGGCGACATCGGTGATGCGCCGTAGATGATCAGCTTCAGGCTGGACAGGTCGGCGCTGTGGCGGGCCGGGTGGTCGAGCAATGCATAAATCATCGTCGGCACCAGGAAGGTGGCGGTGATGCGGAGGTCTGCCACCAGACGCACAAATTTTTCAGCCGAAAAGCCCTGCGTCATGGCGTAGGTGCCGCTCTTGAGCAGCACCGGCATGATCATCGCGCCCGAGGCATGGGTGATCGGCGTGAGCGCCAGAAACCGGATCTCGCTGGGCCAGTCCCAGTCGGCCATCTCTTGCAGGATCATCATCACCTGCACCCGGTGGGTGTGCGCCACGCCCTTCGGTTTGCCGGTGGTGCCGCCGGTGTAGACCAGCACACAGACATCGTCGGCCTCGGCCTGCGGCACCAGGCGCTGGGGCGTCAATTGCGCCGCCTCGGCCAGCAGATCAGCGCCAAAACCGTCGTTCGGGCCAAAGCTGAGCAGGCACTGCACGCCCGGTACCCGCTGGGCCAGCACCCGGGCCCGGTCGGCAAAGCTGGCCGGATCGACAAACAGCGTGCGCACGCCCGAATCCTCAAGAATGTAGGCATGGTCGTCTTCGGATGAGGTGGGGTTCATCCAGGTCACCCGCAGGCCCATCACATAGGCCGCTGCGGTGATCAAAAACGCCTCGGGCCGGTTGGCTGAGAGCGTGGCCACCGCGTCACCCCGCTGCAAACCCCGGGCGGCAAGCGCCTGGACCACGGTGCTGAGCAGCGCGCCCAGCTGGCGGTATGTCCAGCGCGTGTCGCCAGCGATGAAGGCGGTGCGCGCGCCGCCCCGGGCGATGGCGCTGACCACCAGGTCACCGACGCTGCAACCCTGGTAGAGCGGGTCTGTCATGGGGGGCAAAGGCATGCGGTCTCCCGGGTCGGTGTGCAGCGCGGCGCGCGGTGCGCGGTGAAAACGAGTGTAGACATGCGCGTCTGGCCGGCGCTGTCGCCAAGGGGGCTGGTTGGCGCTGCCGGCCTGCGGCAGGTGGGTGCAGGCCAGCGTGCAGCCCAGGCCAGGTCAATCCGCCGGGGGGGCATACACCGCCAGCGCGGCGGCCAGCCGCCGCTGCACTGCCTGGCGCAGGCTGTCGGGCGCCACCACCCGCACCTGCTCACCCTGGCGCAGCAAGTCCATCACCAGCTCGGTCTCGTCCACATACGGCAGCACCAGCTCGTAGCCGCCGTCGGCCAGCAGGCGGCCGCGCTGCTCAGGGTGCCACTCTTCGCGGCTGATCCATGGCGCGGCCTGGGCTGAAAAATGCAGCGTGGCCTCTTGCCGGATGCCGCCGGCATAGATGCCGTAGCCGCTGTCCATCTCGGCCTGCACCTGGCGCATCGGCAGGTCTTTGGCGCGGCTGTCCAGCAGGTGGGCCTGTTGCACGGCGTCCAGCGCAAAGCGCAGCAGGCGCTCGCGGCTGTGGCACCAGGCGTCCAGATACCAGGTGTTTTTGTAGTGCACCAAGCGCTGCGGTGAGACCTCACGATCCGTCTGCTCGTTGCGCGCCCGGGTGAGATAGCGCATCTGCAGCCGGCGGCGGCGCAGCAGCGCCTCGCCCATGCGCTCAAAACACTCTGGCGCCACCGGCCGGCGCAGCGCGCTGATGATCTTCACCCGCTTCATCAGCGCCTTGGCGTCGGTCTGCCCACCCGGGCCCAGCAGATCATGGATGCGGCCCAGCAGCGGTTGCAGGTGGCGGCTGAGCAGGCCGTTGCTGTCCAGCCCGGCCAGCAGCTGGTGAGCCATCAGCAGCGAGTACAGCTCACGCTCACTGAACCACAGGCCCGGCAGCGCATGGCGCGGGCCGGCGCTGGCGGCGGCTGCGTTGGCTGCGGTGGCTGCGTTGGCTGCGGTGGCTGCGTTGGCCGCCGGGCCGGCCGCGCTGGCCCCGGCCGTGGCAAAGCGGTAACCGTTGCCCGCCCGGTCGTACTCGATCGGCGCGCCCAGCTGGTCTCGCAGGTACTCCAGATCACGCTTCAGCGTGGCCGGTGACACCTCCAGCGCCTCGCGCATCTGGGCAAAGCTGACAGGGCTGCGGTGGCGGATCAGCATCTCGATCTTGTAGATGCGGGCGGTCTTGTTCATCGGCGCTCCAGGGTGACACCGCGCGGCCGGCGGCGCGACAGTCTGCCACGGCACTGGCTCAAATACCGAGCCATCGGCGCGCGGCCGGCTGAAAATATTTGTCACCCCGCTGGCTCGGTATTTGAGCCAGTCAGGCCAGACACTTTG
>JANMKO010000293.1:0-3475 GCA_031372085.1 Betaproteobacteria bacterium | reverse complement strand
TCGGCCTGCACAAAACCCAGCCGGCGCAGCGCCTGCGGCAAGCTGGTGGGGGTAAACAGGCTGCGCGCCACGGCATGGGCGCGCAGGTGGGCCAGGGTGATGGGCGGCGGCATGGGCGGATGATGCCCAATGGCGGGGCGGGCGATTTGGGGAAAATGCGGCATGGGGCGCGGCTTACCGCCGCCTCACCCGGCCTCAAGCAACCCGCCCGTCACGCTGCAAACGCTGCTGTTGGTGAATTGATCCTGACGGGGATCACCCCGGCCGCCCAGGCCCGGCAAAGACAGCTCGCCCGAGACAACACGCCAGCAACATCGCGCCAGCAACAACGCGCCAGCAACATCGCGCCAGAGCCATCGCGCCAGCAACAACGCGCCAGACACAATCGGCGCCTTGTCTTTTCAGCCCACCTGCCGGGCGCCGCCGCCATGAAACCCATCGGAACCCCGCTGTCGCCCCAGGCCACCCGTGTGATGCTGCTGGGCAGTGGAGAGCTGGGCAAAGAGGTGCTGATCGCGTTGCAGCGGCTGGGGGTTGAGACCATCGCGGTGGACCGCTACGCCAACGCGCCCGGCCAGCAGGTGGCCCACCATGCCCGCACCATCACGATGAGTGATCCGGTGGCGCTGCGCGCGCTGATCGAGGCCGACAAGCCCGATTTTGTGGTGCCCGAGATCGAGGCCATCGCCACCCCGGTGCTTGAAGCACTGGAGGCCGAGGGCCTGGTGCGTGTCATCCCCACCGCCCGCGCCGCCCGGTTGACGATGGACCGCGAGGGCATCCGCCGCCTGGCCGCCGAGACACTGGGCCTGGCCACCAGCCCGTACCGGTTTTGCGATTCACTGGCCGAACTGCAGGCAGCCATCGACGGCGGGCCCGGCAGCGCGCCCGGTAGCGCATCCAGCAGTGCGCCCGGCCCGGCCATCGGCTACCCGTGCATCGTCAAGCCGGTGATGAGCAGCTCGGGCAAGGGCCAGAGCCGGATCGACAGCCCCGCCGATGTGGCCGCTGCGTGGGGCGTGGCGATGGCCGGCGGCCGGGTGGGCCCGGGCCGGGTGATTGTGGAGGGCGTGGTCGATTTTGAGTATGAGATCACCCTGCTGACGGTGCGCGCGCTGGGCGCTGACGGCCAGGTGCAGACACACTTTTGTGAACCGATCGGCCATTTGCAGATCAGCGGCGACTATGTGGAAAGCTGGCAGCCGCATGCCATGCCCGCCGCCGCGCTGGCGGCTGCGCAGGCCATCGCCAGCGCGGTGACCGACAACCTGGGCGGCCAGGGGCTTTTTGGGGTGGAGCTGTTCGTCAAGGGCGACCAGGTCTGGTTCAGTGAGGTCAGCCCGCGGCCGCACGACACCGGCATGGTGACGATGGTCACGCAGTGGCAAAACGAGTTTGAGCTGCATGCCCGGGCCTTGCTGGGCCTGCCGGTGGACACCACGCTGAAGAGCCCGGGCGCCAGCGCGGTGATTTACGGCGGGGTCGATGCCGTGGGCGTCGTGTTTGACGGCGTGGCCGACGCGCTGCGTGTGCCGGGCAGTGAGATCCGGCTGTTTGGCAAGCCTGAGAGCTTTGTCAAACGCCGCATGGGCGTGGCACTGGTGCACGGTGATGATGTGGAGACGGCACGCCACCAGGCCCGGTTGGCGGCCGGGCGTGTCAAGCCGCGTCGGGCTTGAGCACCGCGCTGGGCTTGAGCACCGTGCCCACCCGGCTGCGCAGCAGGCCAGCCGATGCAGGGCGTCGCCTTAGCATCGGGCACGTCCGCTCAACCAGGAGACCCGCATGCCCCACGCCTACATCTGCGATGCCATCCGCACCCCCTTCGGCCGCTACGGCGGTGCTTTGTCCAGCATCCGCACCGACGACCTGGGCGCCATCCCGCTCAAGGCGCTGATGGCGCGCAACCCGGGCGTTGATTGGCAAGCCCTGGCCGACGTGCTGTACGGCTGCGCCAACCAGGCCGGTGAAGACAACCGCAACGTGGCGCGCATGGCCGCGCTACTGGCCGGCCTGCCGGTGGGCGTGCCGGGCGGCACCATCAACCGGCTGTGCGGGTCGGGCCTCGATGCGCTGGGCACGGCAGCGCGGGCCATCAAATCGGGCGAGGCGCAACTGATGATTGCCGGCGGCGTGGAAAGCATGAGCCGGGCGCCGTTTGTCATGCCCAAGGCCGAAACCGCTTTCTCGCGCAGCAACGCGGTGTTTGACACCACCATCGGCTGGCGCTTTGTCAACAAGCTGATGAAAGCGCAGTACGGCGTTGACTCGATGCCCGAGACGGCCGAGAACGTGGCCGCCGAGTTCAACATCGGCCGCGAGGCGCAAGACCGCATGGCGCTGGCCAGCCAGTTGAAGGCGGTGGCAGCGCAAGGTGCCGGGTTTTTTGAGCACGAGATCACGCCGGTCAGCGTGCCGCAGAAAAAAGGCGATGCGCTGATCGTCCGCCAGGACGAGCACCCGCGTGAAACCAGCCTGGAGGCACTCGCCAAATTGAAAGGCGTGGTGCGCCCCGACGGCACGGTGACCGCCGGCAATGCCAGCGGCGTCAATGACGGGTCTTGCGCCTTGCTGCTGGCCAGTGAGGCCGCCGCCGCCCGCCACGGCCTGACGCCACGCGCCCGGGTGGTGGGCATGGCCACCGCCGGTGTGGCACCGCGCATCATGGGTTTTGGTCCGGCGCCGGCCACCCGCCGGGTGCTGGAACTCACCGGCCTGAGCCTGGCGCAGATGGACGTGATCGAGCTCAACGAGGCTTTTGCCGCGCAGGGCCTGGCCGTGCTGCGCGACCTGGGCCTGGCCGATGACGATGCCCGCGTCAACCCGAACGGCGGCGCCATCGCGCTGGGCCACCCGCTGGGCGCCAGCGGCGCCCGGCTGGCCACCACGGCGGTCAACCAGCTGCACCACACCGGCGGGCGCTACGCGCTGTGCACCATGTGCATCGGCGTGGGCCAAGGCATCGCGCTGGTGCTGGAGCGGGTTTGACGTACCGCGCCAGACCCCCGGCGCAAAGCTAGCATTTGCCCTAGCTGACGTCAGGCGCGGCATCCGCAGAATCAACTGGGTTAGACGCTGATCGCTGCGGCCTGGTGGCCGCCGGCAGCGCGCCAGTCGGCGGCCTCGGATCGGGTCGAGGCCATCGCCCGCCACAGCGTCAACGCACGCCGGGCGCCTCTGCCGAACCCGAGCCAGGAGCTGCGCCGTGATGACCGCCACCAACCCCGCCATTAATCCCACCACCAATCCCGTCACCAACCCCCACGCCAGCCCCGCCGGCACGCCAGACCCCGCCACCGAGCTGGACGCGCTGGTCATCGGCGCCGGGTTCTCTGGCCTGTACATGTTGAAGTCGCTGCGCGACACGCTGGGCCTGAAGGTCAAGGTGCTGGAGCGCGGCCACGGCGTGGGCGGCACCTGGTACTGGAACCGCTACCCCGGCGCGCGCTGTGATTCAGATTGCTACATCTACTGC
>JANMKO010000289.1:0-2052 GCA_031372085.1 Betaproteobacteria bacterium | reverse complement strand
CCGCCGATGTGGTCTAGCAGGATGTCGGGCCGGCCGGCCAGCCGGCGCGCCGCCTCAAAATAGGTTTGTGGTGATTTTTCGTCGCGCAGGTGGCCCACCATCAGTGCCCGCAGGTGGCGGGTGGTTTTGGCAGCCGGCCGGCGCGACGGGCTGGATTGCAGCAGCACGCTGGCCTTGCCACGCAGCGCGGCCGGCAGGCGGTCCAGCCCGCGCTCATTGAGCACCACCAGCCGGTCCGCCCATTGCAGCGATTGCCGGGCGCTGGCGTCGTCGTCGATGTCGCGGTACAGGTCGGTGCCGGTGAGCACCAGCAGCAGCGGGCGCCGGGCGTCCGTTGGGCTTTCGACCGTTCTCCAGGCGCGCATCGACGGCGCTGAGCGGCGGGCGTGCAGCGCGATCATCAGGTCTTCGTCACCGCCGGCCCAGCCATCGGTCAGCCGCACCCGACAATCACGCGCCAGCCAGCGCGCCCAGCGCCGGGCCGTCTGCCAATTGCCGTTGTTGGCGTCGGCCAGCGCCGGGGTCACCAACACGACAGAGGGCTTTTTCACCATGCCAGGGTACCGCAGATGAACCCGTCAGCCCCACTCGGCCAGGCCATCCGGCAGGCGGATGCACCGGCCCTGGCCCAAGCCATGTGCGCCAGCCGGCAAGACACGCTGGCGCTGTTTGCGCTGGGCCAGGCGGCGTGCGCTGGCCTGGTGCCGCAGCGGCCCGAGCTGAACCCGCCGCTGTGGGAGCTGGGCCACATCGGCTGGTTTCAAACCTGGTGGTTGGCGCGCAATGCACAGCGCGGCCGGGGCGCGGCGGCCGACGCCGATGCGCTGCGGCCAGCCGATGCCGGCGACGCGCTGTACAACTCCGGCCAGGTGCCGCACGACAGCCGCTGGGCGCTGCCGCTGCCCCGTGCCGACGCCACCCGGGCGCAGCTGCACGCTCAACTGCAGCAGACCCTGGCGCTGCTGAGCGACGCGCCGGCCGGTGATGACGGGCTGTACTTCTTCCGCCTGGCGCTGCTGCATGAGGACATGCACCACGAGGCCGGGCTGACCATGGCGCAGGCGCTGGGCTGGCCGGTGGCCGATGCGCGCTGGCAGCCGCCGCCGCTGGCCGACGCCAACACGGCGCTGGTGTTTGATGCTGGCCCGTGGATGCTGGGCCACAGCGGCCCGGGCTTTGCCTTTGACAACGAACTCGGCGCCCACCGCGTGCATTTGCCGGCCAGCCGGATCGACAGCCGGGTGCAGCGCTGGGCTGATTTTTTGCCGTTTGTCGATGCCGGCGGTTACACGCAAAGCCGCTTTTGGTCGCCAGCGGGCAACGCCTGGCGGGCGGCGCACCTGGCCGACGTGGGCCCGCAGCCGCGCCACCTGCGCCTGCACGCCGGTGCCTGGCAGCAAAACCGCTGGGGCCGGTGGTGGCCAGTCAACCCGGCGCTGCCCGCCAGTCACCTCTGCTTTTTTGAAGCCGAAGCCTGGTGCGCCTGGGCCGGCCGGCGCCTGCCCGCCGAGGCCGAATGGGAGCGCGCCGCCGTCACCCAGCCCGCCGTGTTTGACTGGGGCGCCGTGTGGGAGTGGACCGCCAGCCCGTTCACCGCCTACCCGGGCTTTGCGGCGCACCCGTACCGCGACTACTCGGCCCCGTGGTTTGGCAGCCGGCAAGTGCTGCGCGGCGCGTCGTTTGCCACCCAGCCGCGTTTGCACCACCCGCGCTACCGCAACTTCTTCTCGCCCGACCGCACCGACCTCTTTGCCGGCTTCCGCAGCTGCGCGGTTTGACGCGCGCGGCTCAGGGCAGCGGCCCGGCCTGCGCCAGCATCACCGCAAACCAGCCCCGCGCGTCGGTCCAGGTGCTAACCGGGCCAAAGCCGGCGTCATGCAGCAGCGCGGCAAAGTCATCGGCCCGCCATTTGTAGGAGTTCTCGGTGTGCAGCCGCTCGCCGGCGGCAAACCGCCGTTCACCGCCCGGCCAGCGCACGGTGACAGCTTTGCGCGCTTCCAGGTGCATCTCGATGCGCGACAGCCCGGCATCAAACAGCGCCACATGGCGCCA
>JANMKO010000281.1:0-3608 GCA_031372085.1 Betaproteobacteria bacterium | reverse complement strand
GATTCAGCCAGCGTGCTGAACTGCGGCCCCTCCATCGCCAGGTAGGTGCCGCCGCGCACTGTGGCCACACCCAGGCCCGCCAGCGCGGCTTGCAGATGGTCGCCCAGGCGTGGGCAGACCGGCCGCGCCATCGAGACATGGGCCACCAGGCCGGCGCCGAAAAAGGATTTCTCGCGGGCGAAAGTGCGGTCAATGAATTGATCGACGATGACAAAGGTGCCCGGGTGCAAGTCAGCGCGCAGCCCGCCGACGGCGCTGAGCGAGACCACGTCGGTGGCGCCGATCTGCTTGAGCGCGGCGATGTTGGCGCGGTAGTTGACGGCCGACGGCGGCAAGCGGTGGCCCCGGCCGTGGCGTGGCAAAAACGCCAGCCGGGCCGGGCCGGCGGCGGTGGCCAGGGTGCCGGTGAAGATCTCGTCCGACGGATCACCCCAGGGTGTGCTGACCTTGGTCCAGCGGGTGTGCGTCAGCCCGGGCAAGTCGTACACGCCACTGCCGCCGATGATGGCCAGCAGCCCGTTGGGCGTGCCGGCGGTGGCGGCTGGATGCGGCGCGTGGGGCGGGGCGGCGGCGGTATCGGTCATGCAGGCACCGTGCGGGCCAGGGGGGGCTGCATCGGGCGGGTGGATGCCGGCAGCGGTGCGCCGCCATCGGCCGGCAGCAGTGGGCCCACGCGGGCAGCGTGTGCCAGGCGGGCCACGTCACGCACCGGCCGGGTTTTCAGCCGATGGTCGCTCCACACCTGGCGCCAGCGCCGGGCGCCGGGCTGGCCGGCCCACAAGCCCAGCCAGTGCCGGCTGATGTGCGACCACGGCGTGCCGTGCTGCGCCTCGGCGTAGGCCAGCATCTGCCGCTCGATGCCCAGGCGCCAGTCGTCGTCAACGGTGGGCGCCTGGCCCACGCCCCAGAAACGGGCGTCCCAGTCGGCCATCAGGCTGGGCTGGTGGTAGGCCTCGCGGCCCACCATCACGCCGTCCACCTGGGCCAGCTGCTGCTCGATCTGCTGCGGCGTGGTGAAGCCGCCATTGATGATGATCGTGAGTTGCGGAAACGCCAGTTTGAGCCGGTGCACCAGATCGTGGCGCAGCGGCGGCACGTCGCGGTTCTCTTTCGGGCTCAGCCCTTGCAGCCAGGCGTTGCGCGCATGCACGATGAACACGCTGCAGCCGGCCTGGGCCACGGTGCCGACAAAATCACGCACAAAGTCGAAGCTTTCGGTCCGGTCGATGCCGATGCGGTGCTTTACCGTCACCGGCAAGTCGCCGCCCAGCACGTCTTGCATGGCTTTGACGCCGTCGCGCACCAGCGCGGGCTCGGCCATCAGGCAGGCGCCAAAAGCGCCGCGCTGCACCCGCTCACTCGGGCAGCCGCAGTTCAGGTTGATCTCGTCATAGCCCCACTGCCGGGCCAGCCGCGCGGCCTGCGCCAGATCGGCCGGCTCACTGCCGCCCACCTGCAGGGCCAGCGGGTGCTCTTCGGCGTTGAAATCGAGGTGGCGCGGCAGATCACCGTGCAGCAGCGCGCCAGTGGTCACCATCTCGGTGTACAGCCGGCTGTGGCGAGTGATCAGGCGGTGGAAGAACCGGCAATGGCGGTCGGTCCAGTCCATCATCGGGGCTGTACACAGGAGCCACCGGCTAAGTGGTTGATTTACTTGCACTAATTCTCTTTTGTTTGTCCACACATTGGTGGGATCAACGAACTGAAAGCTTGGCTGTGTGCAAGCCGATTTGTACATCGTAATCAATGACTTGCGAGAGATGATCCTGCGACGCGAGCGCCCGATGCAAGGCCGGATTGTGGTTATGCGCACAGCGCCAGTGCTATAGATCTGCTACGGGCATCAAGCACGATTGCTACCTCACCGGCGCCCCCTTCGCCGTCAGGTGTGCGTGCTTGTGCATCGCGCGCTTGCGGCGTCACGCCTGCATTTGGGCAGTTCGATCTCCATGGCGTCGGACGCTTCGCGACCCAGTCCGGCCCGGCACCCGGGTCGAGAGCAGCCGTTCACCATTCGACAGCAGGCTCAACCCTTCGTGCGCTTCAGGGATCAAGCCATGCGCTGGCATGGACGGGTGGGGGGATCTGCAGAGTCGGACGACGACCCGTCAGGCTAGCGGCCTCCATCCTTGAACCCGATGCTCCCGTGCGTGCCGTCGCAGAACGGCTTGTTCTTGGACGCCCCGCAGCGGCACAAGGTGTAGTGCTCCGTTGATGCACCCTGCGCCAAGGATAGCTCCAGCAATTGGGCCGCGCCCTCGACTGCGTACGGCCCATCCCGGGTGACAGTGATCGATGGCTCCCGCGGCTGCTCCTTGCCCTCGATGCCATCCAGCGTGTAACTCAGTGCCCCCGAAGGACATCTGCGGATGGTCTCGATGATCGCTTCGACCGCAGCGCCGGACGCATCAATCCACGGCTCGCTCCCGTACTTGAACACCGCAGCGAGGCCATCGGTGCAATGCCCCGCGTGGGCGCAGATCGAGCGGTTGTCATGGATGGTGATTTTCTGGGCTGGGTAGCTCTGGCGCTGGTCGGCGCCGCGCTCGGCCAGCTTGGCGCCGGAAAAGCCGTTCTTCTGATGCGTGCCATCGCAGAACGGCTTGTTGGCCGAGCCGCCACAGCGGCAAAGCGCCATGACCGGCTGGGGTTCCATGCGATTGCCCTGCCAGTCCTTGAGATGGTTGAGGCCCCTGACGAGATAGGGACCGTTCGGCTTGCACTCGATCGTGGATCGTTGGTTCATGCTGGATTCCCTTCGTTGACAGCCGTGCGCCACAGCGCCCCGCCGCATCCGTTGTTAGATCGTGGCCTGGCCCGCGCACTGAACACGCCCAGCTTACTTCTTCGCCTGGCCGAGGTCCTTGAAGGCGGCAGGCACGTTGAGCCCGGGGTGGACCCAATCGAACAAGGCGTAGCCTCGAAACTCGGGCAATGAGACACGCTGGACGGTTTGCTCGAGGCTCATTCCTTCCGCGATGGCCCTTTCCACGCCCTGCTTGACCGCTTCCAGATAGTCGATCTGCCACTTCATCGCTTCGCGCCCCATCACTGCGCCATGTCCTGGGACGATGCGCGCGTCCGGCGGAAGAAAAGCGTAGACGCTTTTCAGCGTCGCCAGCGTTTCGATGAGGTGCCCATCGAGCAACCAGGGCAAAGCGGGCCGGGAGGCGATGATGGCGTTGCCGCTCCACATGACCTTCGCATCCGGTTCCCAGACAAATAGATCGCCCCCCGTCTGCGCGAAGCCGAAGTCGATGATCTCGACCTGCTTGCTGCCCAGGTCGAGGGTGACGCTCCCTCCTCGGGGCACCAGCACATCGCCGCTGCGCGCTTGGATGGGCTCAATGCCCCGGCCGGTGCCGAAGTTCTTGATCATGAAGGTCTTGTCGTCCTCGAGATGCTGGTCGACGTACTTCTTGGTGGTGATGTGCTGGACGATCCTGGTGCCCGGCGACAAGTACATATTGCCGAACGAGTGGTCGCCGTGCGCGCTGGTGTTGACGGCATACGTCAAGGGCTTGGACGTTGCCTTGCCCGCCAATGCCAGCACCTGGCTGTTGAGCCGGCGGTTGAGCATGGTCTCGATCAGCAAGCTGGCCTTGCTG
>JANMKO010000126.1:0-3000 GCA_031372085.1 Betaproteobacteria bacterium | reverse complement strand
TGCACCATCTGGCGGTAGGCCGCGCCGCCGACGCCGCCAAAGCGGCGCTCAAACTCGCGTGCGCCCATCGACTCGGGCAAGTCGGCCACCGTCGGCAGCAGGTCGGCCTCTTGCACGCCAGCCGCCAGCCGGGCTTGCAAGGCCTGCGGGTAATGCACGGCTTGCCGGCCGAAGCGGGTGCCGGCCCGGTCAGCGGCCAGGTCATTGAAGCTGAAGCCGCTGCCGCCGCGTGAATCGGCCACCTCTTTGTACAGCCCGATGGCATCGGCCAGCGGCCCGCCGCCCTCGGCCGACAACGCGGCCGACACCAAAAAATGCTGCGGCGTGTCGGGCCGGCCCAGCAGCGTGATGCGCAGCGGCTGCGGCCTGGGCCAGTGGCGGGCGTCGGGCACCAGCGCGGCCACACCCTGGCCGTTGACCAAAAACGCCAGCGCCAGCAGGGCGGCGCGGTTCTCCAGCACGGCCGCAGCCGGGTCGGCCGAGCGCTGGCGTGCCAGCGCAAACACCGGCGGCAGCAGCCGGGTGATCGACACCGGCCCGGCCGGCGCCAGATCGGCGCTCAAACGGGCCAGCAGGTCGACATAAATCTTCAACCGGGCCTGCTCGGCGGCGGGCAGCAGGCTGTTGGCCAGGTCTTGCTGCGGGTTGTCGGGCCAGGCATAGGCCAGCACCATTTTTTGCGCGCCAAAACCCACCTGGCTGACCAGCCGCTGGGCCAGTGCGCCCTGGGCGCGCAGGTTCAGCGCGTCCAGCAGCCAGGGCAGCGCACGCTCGGCCAGCCAGGCCGGCACGGGCAGGCGGCCCACGCGCAGCCGCACCACCTGGGGCAGGCCGTTGGTTTCCCGCAGCACCGCGTCCAGGTTGAGCCAGGCGCCCAGCGGGTTGGCGGGCAGCGCCAGGCTGGCCTGCACCCGCGCCAGGCCGGGCTGCAACTGCACCCGGGCGCGCGGCTCACCCAGCCGAAGCCCGGCCTGGTTGATCAGCAGCTCAAGATCACGCGGGCTCAACACCACGGCGCGGGTGATGCCGGGCAGCTTGCCGCGCGGATCGTTGCGTTGCAGCAATAGCTTGGCGCGGTCAATGTCGTTGAAATCCAGCGTGGGGGTCTGGGTGACCAGCGGCGCGCTGTCGAGGGCCAGCCACAGCACGGTGGCGCAGGCCAGCAACACGGCCAACAGGGTGGCCGCCAGGGCCCGGATCAGGTTGCGCATGGCGCGCAGTCTGCCACCGCCAGTGCAGCGCCAAAGGCACAGCAAGGGCGGCTGAGCAGGTCTGTCGTGTGCATCGCCGGGGGGGTGCGGTGGGCTGCCGTGGCCTCTGGCCGCGCCCTCATCCCCGTCTTCTCCCACGTGCGGGAGTCATCCCCGCCTGCGCCCGCCTGTGGGCTCGGCCGCCAGCCAGCCGTTACCAGGGATCGACAAAGCGCCGGCCGATGTCGGGCGCCGGGCCCGGGCCCGGGGCCGGCGCGCCGGTGCTGGCCAACCCGCGCACCAGCCAGGCACGGGTTTCGGCTGGGTCGATCACCGCGTCGATCTCCAGCGTGGTGGCCATGTTGATGGCCGAGCCGTTGGCGTACTGGCGCGCCACCAGCTCGGCGTACAGCGCCTCGCGCGCTGGCCCGGCGGCCGCAGCGGCCAGCTCTTTGCTGTAGCCCAGCTTGACGGCGCCCTCCAGCCCCATTGCGCCAAATTCGGCCGACGGCCAGGCGACGGTGAACACCGGTGCATCAAACCCGCCCACTGCCATCGCCTGTGCGCCCAGGCCATAACCCTTGCGCACCACCACGGTGAAGCAGGGCACGCGCAGGTGCGCGGCCACCACAAACAGCCGGCAGGCATGGCGCACCTGGGCCTGGCGCTCCACCTCGGGGCCGACCATGAAGCCCGGCGTGTCGCACAGGCTGAGCAGCGGGATGCCGTGCGCATTGCACAGCTGCATGAAGCGGGCCGCCTTGTCGGCGCCGTCGGGGTCGATGGCGCCGCCCAGGTGGTGCGGGTTGTTGGCAAACAGGCCCAGCGGCCGGCCCTCGATGCGCACCAGCGCGGTCAGCATGCCGGCGCCGAAGCCGGCGCGAAGCGCCAGCACCGAGCCGGTGTCGGCCAGCGCATCGATCAGCAACCGCATGTCGTACACCCGCTGCCGGTTCTCGGGCACCAGGTGGCGCAGCGCGCGCACATCACCGGCCGCCCAGGCGCGGTGGCGGCCTTGAAAGTAGCCGAGATACTGTTTTGTCGCGGCCACCGCCGCCGCCTCGTCGGCCACCAGGATGTCGATCACGCCGTTGTGGTGCAGGTCGGCGGCCGGGCCGATCTCCTCGGGCCGGAAGACGCCCAGGCCACCGCCTTCGATCATCGCCGGGCCGCCCAGGCCGATGTTGGCGGCCTTTGTCGCGATGATCACGTCGGCGCAGCCCAGCAGCGCGGCATTGCCGGCAAAACACCGGCCGTGCACCACGCCCACCACCGGCACCTTGCCCGACAGTGCAGCAAACTGGCTGAAGGTGTGGTTGTTCAGCCCGGCCACGATGGGCATGTCCACATCGCCGGGCCGCCCGCCGCCGCCCTCGGCAAACAGCACGGTGGGCAGCAGCCACTGGTGGGCCAGGCCCAGCAGCCGGTCTTTTTTGTGGTGGTTGCGCCAGCCCTGGGTGCCGGCCAGCACGGTGTAGTCGTAGGCCATCACCGCGCAGCGGCTGCGCTCGGGGCCGTGCTCAGCGCCGTTGATGGCGCCGATGCCGGTGACCATGCCGTCGGCCGGGGTGTTGTGCACGAGGTCGTCGACGGTTCTGCGCCGCGTCTGCGCGGCAATGGCATAGCCGCCGTACTCGATGAAGCTGCCGGCGTCGCACAGATCCTCGACGTTCTGGCGCGCGGTGCGGCCACCGGCGGCGTGGCGCCGGGCCACGGCGGCCGGGCGGGCGGCGTCTTGCAGCAGGGCGTCGCGGTCTCTGACCTTTTGCAGGTCAGGGCGGATGTGGTCGGGGTCGTGCGCGCGGGCGTC
>JANMKO010000106.1:0-4749 GCA_031372085.1 Betaproteobacteria bacterium | reverse complement strand
GTCCCACGGGTTCTGCGACGATAACGAGGTAATCAGTCGAATCACTGGACATCGGTGCATCTCCGCCACTCAAAAGACGCTACCGCTTCCCGACGACAGCTGTGGCGCTTTGCGCGACCGCCGCGCGCCGGTCAAAGCGATCTGCGCTCGGTGTAGCGGCACCGCCACGATTAAGGATCGGGAACGTTGCTGCGAAAGCGCGGGCTGAGTCGTAACCGCGCGTGGGCGAGGCCGGCTGGTCGCCCGGTGCTGCAGGACGGGCACCGCCTCGTGCCTCTGCTGCTACCTAGAAAACGGCGTGATTGAGACCGATGAGGTGGCCGATCGCCCGTCGGGGGGGCGTGCGCTACGGTGGGCGGCCGGTCATGATGTCGCCTAATGTCGCGTGATGTCGCGTTTCGGGCCAAGTCATGCGACTAGGGTCGCGATGGCGCACGTCATACTTCTCATTCCAGCCCGTGACTTCGATCCGACCGAGATAGCGGTGAGCTGGCAGGTCCTGAAGCGCGGAGGCCACACGGTTTTTTTCGCGACCCCGGACGGGATGCCCGGCGCGGCGGACCGGATCATGGTCGATGGCATCGGCCTCGATCCTTGGAGCTGAATTCCCGTCCTCCGCAGCGTCAAGGCCATCGGATTGCTCCTGCGCGACAACGGTGACGCGCGGCGTGCCTATCGCGATCTGCTGGCGGACGTGGAGTTCAAGACGCCTCGACGTTGGGACGATCTACGCGTGGGTGGTTTCGACGGGCTGCTGCTCGGTGGTGGCCACCGGGCACGCGGTATGCGCGAGTACATCGACAGCCCCGTCCTACAGATGTTCGTCGCCGCCTTCTTCGCCTCGGGCAAGCCGGTGGCCGCCGTCTGCCACGCCCCGGGCGTGCTGCGCCACGTCAAGGCGGCTGACGGCACGCCGCTGGTGCAGGGCCGGCACGTCACCGGCTTTGCCAACAGCGAAGAGCGCGCCGCCGGGCTGACTGACGTGGTGCCGTTTCTGGTTGAAGACATGCTCAAGGCGCACGGCGGCCAGTACAGCCAGGCGGCCGACTGGCAGGTGCACGTGGTGGTGGACGGCGGGCTGATCACCGGGCAAAACCCGGCGTCGTCCGGCCCGGCCGCGCTGGCCTTGCTGCAGCGCCTGGGCTAACGGCTGAGGTGCCTGGTCATGCCCACGGTTTCTGCCCCGTCGGTGTTGTCATCGCTGTCGGGCCTGATCGGCCCGGGCCAGCGCCGCAACCCGTCGCACGGCACGGCCCACGCCGTGCCGACACCGTGCGCCGAGCCGGGCGCTGCGCTGCCGGTGACCCGGGTGCTGGAGTGCATGGCCGGCTTCTACCAGCATGAGGCCGACGGCCGCGACTCGATGCGCCACCTGCGGCTGAGCCTGGGGCTGCTGCCGTCGCAACTGATGCTGCTGCGCCCGGCCGATGCGGGCAGCCGGCGCTTTGCCCGGCTGGCGCGGCGCTGGGCCGTTGGCCAGCGCCGCAGCAGGGCGGCGGGTGGCCTGCGCTGGCTTGCTGCCGGGCTGGGCGCGCTGCTGGCCGGCCTGCTGGTGGGGCTGTTGCCGGGGCCCGGTATTTCAGACGAGGCGCATTTGGCGATGTTGCTGCTGGCGCTGGGCCTGGGCGGCGGCGCTGGCGTGGCCGTCGGCCATCGGCTGGCCCGGCCGGTGCCGCCGCGGCGCTTTGACAGCAGCGTGCGCCGCCAACTGGCGGACGGCTGCTGGGCGGTGGTGGCGCACGGTGTGCCGTGGGCCAGCCAGGCGGCGGTGGTGACGCACCTGCGCGCCAGCAGCGTCAAGTGGTGCGCCGTGGCGCCCCGGCCGGCGCGGATTTAAGTGGGTGGCGCCGGCCTTGCCCCGGCGCTGGGCCAGGGTGTTTGCCGATGTGCCGGCCGATGTGCTGGCCGATGTGCGTGCTGGCAGTCTGAGCGGCTTTCAGGCTGGCGTTCTGGCCGGGCCCGGGTCAGTCGCGGTCACGGAAGGCGATCCAGCCGGCCACCACAGTGAAGGTCAGCACGATCAGCGCGATGATCAAAAAACCGTGTGGATGGTCGGCCAGCGGAATGCCGCCCACATTCATGCCCAGCAGGCCGGCGATGATGTTGATCGGCAGCGCCAGCACGGTGACCACCGTCAACGTGAACACGCTGCGGTTGGTCTGCTCGCCCACCTGGGCGGCAATCTCTTCCTGCAGCAGCTTGATGCGCTCTTGCAGCGCCGCCAGATCACGCAGCACCAGCGAGAACTCTTCGGTCGATTGGCGCAGGCCGTCCAGATCATGCGGCGCCACCCAGGGCGGCGGCTGGCGCAGCAGGCGGAACAGCGCGCCCGGCTCGGGCGCCAGCAGGCGCTGCAGGCGCACCAGCAGCCGGCGCAATTTGCCCAGCTCGGCGCGCTTGCGCTGCAGGCGGCCCAGTTGCAGGCTGTCCTCGACGGCATCGACTTGCAGCGTGGCCTCGCGCACGATGCGCACCAGCACATCGCCCTGGTCGTCCAGCAGGTGGTTGAGCAGCGCCATCGACGAGCCAAACCGGCCGCCGTCCTTGACGGCCTGGCGCAGCCGGTCGATCGAGCGCAGCGGGTGGGTGCGTGCGCTCACCGCCAGCCGCGGGCCCACCGCCATCCACAGCGTGGCGATCTCGGACGGCTCGAACGAGAACTCATAAGCCACGTCGTTGACCACGGCGATCAGGTGGTCGGCGGCGTCCTCAATGCGGGTGGACCGCGAGCCTTCGTGCAGCGCGTCAAAAAAAGCCGGCGCCAGGGCCAGCTCGCTGCGCATCCAGCGCTCGGCTGACGCGTCGGCCAGGTTGAAGTGCAGCCAGACAAAGGCCGACGCGGCGTCGCTGTCGGGCCGGGCCAGCCAGGCCCGTGCCTCGTCCAGCGACACCGCCCGGCCGGTGCTGCCGGCGGCAAACACAAAGCCGCAGATCAGCCCGTGGCGGTCTGAGCCGTAGCCGCCCGCGAGGTTCAAGGTCTGCATGGGGGGATTGTGTGGCGGCCGTGCGGCCCGGCGTCACGGGCCGGTCACGCCAGCCAGCGACGATCCGGGTTGGGGGATTTCCGCAGGCATGAAAACCATCACCTTGATCTATTTCAACGCCGGTGGCGGCCACCGGGCAGCGGCCAGCGCGCTGGCCACGGTGATCGGCCAGCAGCAGCGGCCGTGGCGGGTGAACTGCATCAACCTGGTGGACGTGCTCGACCCGCAGGGCCGGTTCCGCCAGGTTACCGGCCGGGCGCCGGAGGATTTGTACAACCTGCGCCTGGCACGCGGCTGGACGCTGGGCCTGACGCAAGAGTTGAAGCTGCTTCAGGGCCTGATCTACCTGGGCCATGCCACGCTGCTGCGGCGCTTGCAGCCGCACTGGCTGCGCACCCAGCCCGATATGGTGGTCTCGCTGGTGCCCAACTTCAACCGGGCGCTGTGCAGCAGCCTGGCATCGGCCTTGCCCGGTGTGCCGTTTGTCACCGTGCTGACCGACCTGGCCGACCACCCGCCGCATTTCTGGATCGAGCCCGGCCAGGACCAGCACCTGGTCTGCGGCACGGCCATGGCGGCGTCGCAGGCCCGCGCTGCGGGCTATGGCAGCGACCAGGTGCACCGCAGCTCGGGCATGATCATCCGGCCCGATTTTTATGACGCGCCGGTGCTCGACACCGGCCTCGGGCCCGACCGGCGCCAGGCGCAGGCCCGGCTCGGGCTCGACCCCGACCGGCCCACCGGCGTGGTGATGTTTGGCGGTGTCGGCTCGATGGCGATGCTGGGCATCGCGCGCCAGCTGGCCGACGTGCAACTGGTGCTGATGTGCGGCCAGCACCCGACGCTGGCGCGTGAGCTGCACAAACTGCGCCCAAGTGCGCCGCATGCGGTGGTGGGCTTCACGCCCGAGGTGCAGCGCCACCTGATGCTGGGCGACTTTTTCATCGGCAAGCCGGGCCCGGCCAGCCTGAGCGAGGCGGTGCAGCAGGGCCTGCCGGTGATCACCTTCCGCAATGCCTGGACCTTGCCGCAAGAGCGCTACAACACCGACTGGGTGCTGGACCATGGCCTGGGGCTGGTGGGCAGCTCGGTGCGCCAGGTGCGCCCGCTGGTGGCTGAGTTGCTGGGCCGGCTGGACGCCTTCAGGGCCGACGTGCGCCGGATGGAGAACCGGGCCGTGTTCGAGGTGCCGGCCATCCTGGCGGAGATCCTGGACGGCGCGGCGCTGGCGCGTCAGCGCCCGCCGCTGGCCAGGCGGGCCGAGCCGCTGAATGAGCCGGTGTTTGCGCCAGCGTTTGCGCCAGTGTTTGCGCCAGTGTCGGCGCCGCTGGCTGCGCCGGTCTCGGCGCCGGCCGCAGCCCGATAAGGCGCTGGCCGCAGCGGGCACGCAGCCGCCGCGGCCGGGCCAGCCAGGGCGCGGGTGACGGCATGCGCTCGGGTTGTCGCAGACCGCGCCGATGTTGGTCAGCGCGGCCCCGGCTGGTGCCCGCTGGGTGCCGGCACCGGGCCAGGATCAGTCGGTTTTTTTGGGCCGGCCGGCCTTGATCGTGGCCAGCTTGGCCAGGCGGGCCTGCAACGGCGCATCGGCCAGATCGGCCAGCGCTTGCAGGCCGGCGCGCAGCAACTCACTTTTTTTGGTCACCCGCTGAAATCCCAGCGCCCGGTCTTTGAGCTGCTGGATCAGCCCAAAATCAGCGCGCGGCATCGTGAAGCTGTCGCGCACCAGCTTTTCTTTGGCGCGCGGCGATTTGGCAGCGGGTGGGGT
>JANMKO010000048.1:0-7721 GCA_031372085.1 Betaproteobacteria bacterium | reverse complement strand
GGCCACGCTGGGCGCCACCGGGCCGGCGATCAGGTCACATTGCGCAAAGCAGGCTTGAAAATCGTCGGCAATCATGCGGCGCAGTTTTTGCGCTTGCAGGTAGTAGGCGTCGTAATAACCGTGGCTCAGCACATAGGTGCCGATCATGATGCGGCGCTTGACCTCGGGCCCAAAACCCTGGGCACGGGATTTTTTGTACAGGTCCATCAGGTCGGTGTACTCGGCCGCCCGGTGGCCAAAGCGCACGCCGTCAAACCGGCTCAGGTTGGAGCTGGCCTCGGCCGGCGCAATGATGTAGTACACCGGGATCGACAGCTCGGTGCGTGGCAGGCTCACCGGCACCAGCGTGGCGCCGAGTTTCTCCAGTTCGGCCAGCGCGCCGTGCACGGCGGCAGCCACGTCACCCGCCAGCGTGGCCGGGAAAAACTCCTTCGGCAGACCGATGCGCAGGCCCTGCAACGGTTTGCTGGCGCTGGCACCGGGGCGCGGCGCCCGCATCTGGGCCGCAAAATCTTGTGGCGGGCGCTGCGCGCTGGTGGCGTCGCGGGCATCAAAGCCGCTCATCGCCGACAACAGCAGCGCGCAATCCTCGGCGGATCGGGCCAGCGCGCCGGCCAGGTCCCGGCTGGAGGCAAAAGCGATCATGCCCTAGCGTGAACACACGCCGTAGGTCGGCTTGATGCCGGTGATGCCGGTGAAGCTGGCGGGCTGGCGGATCGAGCCGCCGGTGTCGGTGCCGGTGGCCGCTGGCAGCAGGCGCGCGGCCACCGCCGCCGCCGATCCGCCCGATGAGCCGCCCGGCACGCGGCCCAGGTCCCACGGGTTGTGCACCGCACCAAATGCCGAGTTCTCGTTGGACGAGCCCATCGCAAACTCATCGCAATTGAGCTTGCCCAGGCTGATGGCACCCGCGCCGCCCGCGTCCAGCCCCAGGCGCGCCACCACCGTGGCATCAAACGGGCTGCGGTAGCCAGCCAGCATTTTTGAGCCGGCGGTGGTGGGCATGGCGGCGGTGACAAAGATGTCTTTGTGGGCGATGGGCACGCCCAGCAGCGGCGCACCATCACCGGCGGCGCGGCGGGCGTCGGCCGTGCGGGCGGCCGACAACGCGCCGTCGCCGTCCACCTGCAAGAACGCGCCGAGGGATTGGTGGGCATCGATGCGCGCCAGCAAGTGCGTGGTGACTTCTTCACTGGACACCGATTTGGCGGCCAGCGCGCGGGCCAAATCGGCCACGCCCAGGCTGTGCAAACTCATTCGATCACCCGCGGCACCAAGAACAGCCCGTCTTCGACCAACGGCGCACTGCGCTGGTTGGCCTCGCGCTGGTTGGTCTCGGTCACCACATCGTCGCGCAGCCGCAAGGTGACGGCCTGGACCGCCGACAGCGGGGTGGACAGCGGCTCAACGCCGGTGGTGTCCACCGCGCTCATCTGCTCGACGATGGAGAAAAACCCGTTCAGCTTGGCCAGCATGTCGGGCGCCTCGGTGGGTGAGAGCTCAAGCCGGGCCAGGTGGGCGATGCGGCTGGCGTCCTGCGGGGTCAAAGCCATTGACAGCGGTCTGGAAAGGTGGGGGCGGATGCCCGGCGGCGGGTTTGCAGATCGCTGAAAGCACCGGGGTGATGGGGTATTATCTATGGTTATCTCCCCGGCTTTGGTGCCCGTGTCTGGCCCGCTCCCGACAGCCGCCCATGCCGGCCCCGCAAGGGTTTCCCATCCCGCTCCCCCATCCTCTTGCTGCCCGGTGCGTCGGCGTCGGTGCAGCAGGTTGGTTGTCCTGATCGCCTGACAGCCCCCATGTACGGATTCCTGCGCAGCTACTTTTCTACCGATCTGGCCATTGACCTGGGCACCGCCAATACGCTGATCTATGTGCGTGGCAAGGGCATCGTGCTGGATGAGCCGTCCGTGGTGTCCATCCGCCATGAGGGCGGCCCGCAAGGCAAAAAAACCATCCAGGCCGTGGGCAAAGAGGCCAAGGCGATGCTGGGCAAGGTGCCCGGCAACATCGAGGCCATCCGCCCGATGAAAGACGGCGTCATCGCCGACTTCACCGTCACCGAGCAGATGCTCAAGCAGTTCATCAAGATGGTGCACCCCCGCTCACTGCTGCGGCCCAGCCCGCGCATCATCATCTGCGTGCCGTGTGGCTCGACCCAGGTTGAGCGGCGCGCCATCCGTGAATCAGCACTGGGCGCCGGTGCGTCCGACGTGTACTTGATTGAAGAGCCGATGGCCGCCGCGATTGGCGCCGGGCTGCCGGTGTCCGAGGCCCAGGGCTCGATGGTGGTCGATATCGGCGGCGGCACCACCGAGGTGGGCGTCATCAGCCTGGGCGGCATGGTTTACAAAGGCTCGGTGCGGGTGGGCGGCGACAAGTTTGATGAGGCCATCATCAGCTACATCCGGCGCAATTACGGCATGCTGATCGGTGAGCCGACTGCCGAGATGATCAAAAAAAGCATCGGCTCGGCCTTCCCCGGCAGCGAGGTCAAAGAGATCGAGGTCAAGGGCCGCAACCTGAGTGAAGGCGTGCCGCGCAGCTTCACCATCAGCAGCAATGAGATTCTCGAAGCGCTGACCGACCCGCTGAACCAGATCGTCTCGGCCGTGCGCAGCGCACTGGAGCAAACCCCGCCCGAGTTGGGCGCTGACATCGCCGAGCGCGGCATGATGCTGACCGGCGGCGGCGCCTTGCTGCGTGATCTTGACCGGCTGCTGGCTGAAGAAACCGGCCTGCCGGTGCTGGTGGCCGAAGACCCGCTGACCTGCGTGGTGCGCGGCTGCGGCATGGCGCTGGAGCGCATGGAGCGCCTGGGCTCGATCTTCACCTCGGAGTAAGCGGCGATGGGTCGGTGCGCAGGCGCCTCGCTGCGGCGCCGCACTGCCGGCCACGCCGCCAGGCCGTGCCGGCGCACTTGCACCGCTGACCCGCCATGCCGCTGGGCACGATAGACCGCACGCCGCCGCCCTTCTTCCGCCAGGGCCCGTCGGCCCTGACCAAGCTGGCGCTGTTCTCGGCGCTGGCGGTGTTTTTGATGGCCGCTGACAGCCGCTGGCGCATGGCCTTGCCGCTGCGCGCCGCGCTGGCCACTGGCCTGCTGCCGGTGCAGCGCAGCTTGCAGGTGCCGGTGGACCTGGCCAACAACGGCCTGCGCTACCTGCACGGTGTGAAAGAGGCGCAAACCGCTGAAAACGCCGCCCGCGTGCAACTGGCTCGCCAATCTGAGCGGGCCGCCCGCACCGAGCAACTGGCGGCCGAGAACGCCAGCCTGCGCCAGTTGCTGGCCTTGCAGCCGGCGCTGCAAGTGCGGTCGATGGCGGTTGAAATGCTGTACGAGGCCGGTGACCCTTATTCACGCAAGCTGTTCATCAACCGGGGCGCGGGGCAGGGCGTGCTGGCCGGCGCCCCGGTGGTCAATGAGGCCGGTGTGCTGGGCCAGGTGACCGAGGTCTACCCGCTCAGCGCCGTGGTCACCCTGCTGACCGACCGCGACGCCGCCATCCCCGTGCTCAACACCCGCACCCAGCAGCGCGGCGCGGCTTTTGGCGGTGCCGACGGCGGCAACGCGATGGAGCTGCGCTACATGGCCGGCAATGCCGACGTGCAGGTGGGCGATGGGCTCACCACCAGCGGGGTGGACGGGGTGTATCCGCCCGGCCTGCCGGTGGCCCGGGTGGCGCGCGTCGACCGCCGGTCCGAGGGCGGATTTGCCCGCATCGTGCTGACCCCTGCCGCCAGCCTGGACAACCTGCGCCACTTGCTGGTACTAGAGCCGATGGGCTTGCAGATGCCGCCGCGCCCCGAGCCGCCGGTGCTGGACAAAGCCGCCGCCAAGGCGGCTGAAAAATCAGCGCTGCGGGCCGGCGCCTCCAGCCCGCAGGGCCTGCCCGGCCGCCCGGCGAGTGGGCAGGAGCTGTCGCGATGAGCCCGCAGCACGCCTTTGGAATCGCGGCATGAGCATGCAGCGCCTCGCTGGGGTCGCGGCATGAGCATGCAGCACGCCTTTGGAGTCGCGCCATGATCATGCCGCGAGGCTCTGACCAGCTGTTGCTGCCGGTCAACCCGTTTTTCATCGCCATCACGCTGCTGGCGGCGGTGCTGATCGAGATGATGCCGGGCGGCCGCCATGCCGCCGCGCCCGATTTGCTGGCGCTGGTGCTGGTGTTCTGGAACGTGCACCAGCCGCGCCGGGTGGGCGTGGGCTTTGCGTTTGCCTTTGGCCTGGTGATGGATGTGCAGCAGGGCGCGCTGCTGGGCCAGCATGCGCTGGCCTACACCCTGCTCAGCTACCTGGCCATCACCGTGCACCGGCGGGTGCTGTGGTTCTCGCTGCCGGCGCAGGCGCTGCATGTGCTGCCGGTGTTTGTGGCGGCGCATGCGGTGGCGCTGCTGGCGCGGCTGCTGGCCGGCGGCATGTTCCCAGGCTGGTGGTTGCTGGCCGCACCGGTGTTTGAAGCGCTGCTGTGGCCGGTGGTGGCGGTGTTGCTGCTGGCGCCGCAGCGCCGGGCGCCAGACCCCGACCAAAATCGACCCCTGTGAGCCCGCCCGACCGATGACTGAACTCAAAGACCTGGAGCGTGAACTCAACCGGTTCAACACCCGGTTGATCGCGGCTGCGCTGTTTGTGCTGCTGGGCTTCGGCCTGCTGAGCGCCCGGCTGGTGTGGTTGCAGGTGTTCCGCCACGCCGAGCTGGCGCTGCAGGCCGAGGCCAATCGGGTGGCCATCGTGCCGGTGGTGCCCAACCGTGGTTTGATCGTTGACCGCAACGGCGTGGTGCTGG
Source organism: Betaproteobacteria bacterium (assembly GCA_031372085.1). GTDB lineage: Bacteria > Pseudomonadota > Gammaproteobacteria > Burkholderiales > Burkholderiaceae_C > Pseudaquabacterium. Next base: position 2,934 of record JANMKO010000048.1, on the reverse strand, counting down.
CCACCAACTACTCGGCCTATACGCTGGAGATCACGCCGGCCCGGGTGAAGGGTGAACTGGACACGATGATCGACAGCCTGGCCCAGGTGCTGGACATCGCCCCGCGTGACCGGCGCCGCTTCAAGCGCCTGCAAGACGAGAGCAAAAGCTTTGAGTCGCTGCCGATCCGCACCAAGCTCAATGACGAGGAGGTGGCGCGCTTCATGGCGCAGCGCTACCGCTTCCCGGGCGTGGATGTGCGGGCCCGGCTGTTCCGCAGTTATCCGGCGGGTGAGGTGGCCAGCCATCTGATCGGCTACATCGGCCGCATCAACAGCGCCGAGAAAAAGGCGATGGCCGATTGGGACGACGAGGTGCTGGCCAACTACCGCGGCACCGACGTGATCGGCAAGCTGGGGCTGGAGCAGCACTACGAGCAGCAACTGCACGGCAGCACCGGCTTTGAAGAGGTTGAAACCTCGGCCGGCGGCCGCGCCGTGCGGCGCCTCAAAAGCCACCCCGCCACGCCCGGCGACACGTTGGTGCTGGCCATCGACATCAAGCTGCAAGCGTTGGTGGAGCAGATGTTTGGTGATCGGCGCGGCGCGCTGGTGGCCATCGATCCACGCTCGGGTGAAGTGCTGGCCTTCGTCAGCAAACCCAGCTTCGACCCCAACCTGTTTGTCGACGGCATCGATGTGGACAGCTGGCGCGGCCTGAACGACAGCCTGGACAAACCCCTGCTCAACCGGGCCCTGCGCGGCACCTACCCGCCCGGCAGCACCTTCAAACCCTTCATGGCGATGGCCGCGCTGACCAGCGGCAAACGCGGGCCCGCCACCATCATCCACGACGGCGGCAGCTACCACTTTGGCGGCCATGAGTTCCGCAGCCACGGCGATGTGGGGCTGGGGCCGGTGGACATGCGGCGGTCCATCGTCGCGTCCAGCAATGTGTATTACTACTCGCTGGCCAACGAGATGGGCGTGGATCTGATGCATGAGCAACTCGGCCCGATGGGCCTGGGCCGCAAGACCGGCATCGACCTGGACGGCGAGGTGACCGGTCTGCTGCCGTCCACCGCGTGGAAAAAACGCGCGTACAAAAAGCCCGAGCAGCAAAAGTGGTATGCCGGCGAGACCATCTCGCTGGGCATTGGCCAGGGCTACAACAACTTCACGATGCTGCAAATGGCCAGCGCGATGGCCACGCTGGTCTCGGGCGGCCAGCGCTTCGAGCCCCGGCTGGTGCGCGAGATCCGCGATGTCGTCAGCCATGCCGCCACGCCGGTGGCCGGTGAGGCGCTGGCGCCGCTGGCCTTCAAACCCGAGCATGTGGCGCTGATCAACAGCGCGCTGTACGGGGTGACGCAAGAGGGCACGTCGCGCACCGTGTTTGTCGGCGCGCCGTACAAGACCGGCGGCAAAACCGGCACCGCGCAGGCGGTGGGCATTCGCGCCAACGAGAAATACAACGCCGCCAAGCTGGGTGAATACCAGCGTGACCACTCGCTGTACACCGCTTTTGCGCCGCTGGACGCACCCACCATCGCGCTGGCGGTGATTGTTGAGAACGCCGGCTTTGGCGCCACCGCTGCCGCGCCCATCGCGCGCCGGGTGTTTGATTACCTGCTGGCCGGCCAGTGGCCCAGCGACGAGGACATGGCCGCCACCCGAGAGGGCCGCAGCGTGACGCCAATGGGCACGCCGCGCCGGGCCGTTGACGTGACGATGGAGCAGATCGGCCTGCCGGCGCTGGTGCCGCTGGCCAGCCTGGCCCCGCCTGCGCTGGTGGCCGGCAGCACTGCGCCGCTGCCGGCACGCATCGGCCCCGTCGCCGCGCTGCCCGGCCCGCGGAGGCCGCAGTGATCGTCGTCTTCGAGCGGCCGTCGCTGTGGCTGCGGCTGCGCCCGGTGCTGCTGGGGTTTGACTTGCCGCTGCTGGCGGTGGTGCTGGCGCTGGCCGCGCTCGGCATGGTCACGATGTACTCGGTGGGCTATGACCACGGCAGCCGGTTTGTTGACCACGGCCGCAACATGCTGTTGGCGGCAGTGCTGATGTTTGCGGTGGCGCAAGTGCCGCCGCAGCGGCTGCTGGCGCTGGCCGTGCCGCTGTATGCGGTGGGCGTGGCGCTGCTGGTGGCCACCGCGCTGTTTGGCATTACCAAAAAAGGCGCCACCCGCTGGTTGAATGTGGGCGTGGTGATCCAGCCCAGCGAGATCCTCAAACTGGCGATGCCGCTGATGTTGGCCTGGTGGTTTCAAAAGCGCGAGGGCCAGTTGCGGCTGCTCGATTTTGTGATCGCCGGCCTGCTGCTGGGGGTGCCGGTGGCGCTGGTGGCCAGGCAGCCTGACCTGGGCACCTCCCTGCTGGTGCTGTCGGGCGGGCTGTATGTGATCTTTTTTGCCGGCTTGTCGTGGCGGCTGATTGCGCCGGTGCTGCTGCTGGCCGGCATCGCCATCACCGCCATCATCTTGAGTGGCGATGCGCTGTGCCAGCCCGAGGTGCAGTGGCACGGCCTGCGCGATTACCAGAAGCAGCGCGTCTGCACCCTGCTCGACCCCAGCACCGACCCGCTGGGCAAGGGCTTTCACATCATCCAGGGCATGATCGCCATCGGCTCGGGCGGGGTCACCGGCAAGGGCTTCATGAGCGGCACCCAGACCCATCTTGAGTTCATCCCCGAGCGCACCACCGATTTCATCTTTGCCGCGTTCTGTGAGGAGTTCGGCCTGCTGGCCGCCGCCGGCCTGCTGCTGGGCTTCACGTTTTTGATCCTGCGCGGGCTGTGGATCGCAGCCCAGGCGCCCAGCGTGTTCTCGCGCTTGCTGGCCGGTGCACTGAGCCTGGGCTTTTTTACCTACGCCTTTGTCAACATGGGCATGGTCAGCGGCATCCTGCCCGTGGTGGGCATCCCGCTGCCGTTCATCAGCTACGGCGGCACGGCGATGGTCAC
>JANMKO010000029.1:0-1734 GCA_031372085.1 Betaproteobacteria bacterium | reverse complement strand
CCTGTCTCGCCCGCCAGTAATGGCGGGCGTGGATTGAAACATCCACAACCAGGGCACGACTGGTTATCACGAATGTCTCGCCCGCCAGTAATGGCGGGCGTGGATTGAAACTGGCGACCCGATGGTATCGACTGCGGTTGGCATCGTCTTGCCCGCCAGTATTGGCGGGCGTGGATTGAAACACTCACGAAAAGAGCGGCTTGGCATTGCAATATCGGTCTCGCCCGCCAGTAATGGCGGGCGTGGATTGAAATAGCAGAACCCAAATCCCGCAGCCAGACGTGCCAGGTCTCGCCCGCCAGTAATGGCGAGCGTGGATTGAAACCTGGTGGTCAGCGTGGACGTGCAGGGGCATGGCGTCTCGCTCACCAGTAATAGTGGCCGAGCAAAAACCGGCTGGTGAAATCGGTCAGGTCGATGGCCGGGGTGGCGCCTTGCTGGTTCTGCGCAGCAGGCCGCGCAAGGGCTGCAACATAGGACGTGCTGATCAAGGCTGGGATTCACATGGCGGCCCCGTCAGAGGGGGGGGCGGCGATGGCGGCGCGCGCAGCACGGCCACCGCCTGCACGCTGTCTGGCGCTGAGTGGGGCGCGGGCAGGGCCGTCCAACCCAAAGGCGGTCTGCCTGCCAGCACCAGCGGCGGCACACGGTAGCCCGCCATCGCCCGCCTGGCGCGCTGCGGCGCGGCGCCGTGCAATCCGTCACGCGGGTGCGGCTGCGCAGCGGCTATCGAATGCCCTGATGAGGGTGCCGTCAGCGCTGGGTCAGAATCCAAGGCTTCCCTGGAGTGCACTCGATGCAGAAGATTTGGCTCAAGCAGTACCCCGCCGGCGTGCCGGCCGAGATTGCCTCCGATGTCTACCCGTCGCTGGTCGCGCTGATCGACGAGAGCTTTCGCAAGCACCGTGATCTGCCGGCCTACAAGTTCATGGGCCGGGCCTTCAGCTTTGGCCAGATCGACGATGCCTCACGCGCCCTGGCCGCCTGGCTGCAGGGCCAGGGCCTGGCGCGCGGCGACCGGGTGGCGCTGATGATGCCCAACGTGCCGCAATACCCGGTGGCCGTGGCGGCGGTGCTGCGCGCCGGGCTGGTGGTGGTCAATGTCAACCCGCTGTACACCCCGCGTGAGCTGGAGCACCAGCTCAAGGATTCCGGCGCCAAGGCCATCATCGTGCTGGAGAACTTTGCCGCCACGCTGGCCCAGGTGATCGACCAGGTGCCGACCAAAAAAGTGCTGCTGGCGGCCATGGGCGACATGCTGGGGCTGGTCAAGGGCGCACTGGTCAACCACGTGGTGCGGCGCGTCAAGAAGCTGGTGCCGGCCTTCACGCTGCCGGGCGCGCCGCTGGTCACCACCACCCGCTTCAATGAGGCCCTGGCCAGGGGCCGGCGCATGAGCCTGGCGCCGGCCAGCCTGGGCCCCGATGACATCGCCGTGCTGCAGTACACCGGCGGCACCACGGGGGTGAGCAAGGGCGCGGTGCTGCTGCACCGCAACCTGGTGGCCAACATCCTGCAGGCCGAGGCCTGGTACCAGCCGGCGCTCAAGAAAATACCGGCTGGTGAGCAGATCGTCACCGTCTGCGCCCTGCCGCTGTACCACATCTTCGGCTTCAACACCAACATGATGCTGGGCCTGCGCATGGGCGGCTGCAACCTGCTGATCGCCAACCCGCGCGACATCCCGGCGCTGTTCAAAGACCTGGCGGCGCAGCCGTTTCACAGCTTTCCGGC
>JANMKO010000811.1:0-7136 GCA_031372085.1 Betaproteobacteria bacterium | reverse complement strand
TGGCCCACACGCTGGACATCACGCTGGCGCTGCTCGACAAGGCCGAGCCCACGGATGACGCGCTGGTTGGCTTCCGGCTGGCGCTGCACCATGAAGACCGGCTGGGTGAGGCGCTGGCCGGGCTGGCGCAAGCGCTGGACCTGCCGGCCGAGCGCTACCCGGCCTTGATCGACAGCGGCCTGTGGCCCAGCCTGGCCAGCCGCAGCCGGCGCGATGCGATCGGGCTGCCTGGCCAGATGGTGCAGCTGGGCGCGCTGCCGGGCGGCTTTGTGCCCGATGCCGAGCAAGGCGCCCACCGCCAGGCGGTGGCCGAGTTCGAGATCGATGCCCAGCCGGTCACTTGGTCGCAATATGCCGAGTTTGTCGATGACGGCGGCTACGACCAGCCGCGCTGGTGGACCAATGCCGGCTGGCAGTGGTTGCAGGCCACCGGCCGCCGGGCGCCGCGCCACGTCGATCAGATCGGCCACACCGGCAACGGCGTGCTGGCGCGCCGTCAGGGCCGGTTGCAGCGCCTGCCGCTGGCGCAGGCGGTGTTGCATGTCAGCGCGCATGAGGCCGCCGCCTGGTGCCATTGGGCCGGCCGCCGCCTGCCCGACGAGGCCGAATGGGCGTTGGCCGCCAGCAGCGCCAGCGCCCGCGGCTTCCACTGGGGTGAGTTGCTGGAATGGGTGGCCGGCCCGGCGGCACTGTTTGCCGGCGCGTTAGCCGGCCCGGCGGCGCTGGACGCACTGCCCGCGCCGGCGTCGGGCGCAGGCCCGGCCGCCCGCTGGCGTGTGCTGCGCGGCGCGTCAGCCTGGGCCAGCGCCCGGTTGCGCCACCCGCAAGCGCGCCGTTTTGCCGCACCTGACCGCGACGATCTGTTTGTCGGCTTCCGCAGTTGCGCGGTGTAGCGCCAACGCAACGGCCCTGATCCGATTTGCAGCACCGCCGGGAAAACGCGGGCTTGGTGGCCACCGCCACAGGCGGTCTGATGTTGTCCCTCTCTCCATCTGCCAGCGACCACGACGCCATGAAATTGCATCCGTTTTCACCCGCGTTTTCACCGGCGGTTTTATCGGCATTCACGCCCACCCCGCTGCTGCTGGCCTGCCTGCTGGCGTGGCCATCTACCGCCGCCCAGGCCCAGGCCAGCGCGGGCGAGGTGGTCGTCACCGGCTCGGCCCGGGCCCAGCGCATGCTCGATGCGCCGTTTGCCATCACCGCCATCGACGCCAGTGCGCTGCGCGACGCCGGGCCGATGGTCAACCTGTCCGAGGTGATGGCCCGGGTGCCGGGCCTGGTGGTGAACAACCGCAACAACTACGCCCAGGATTTGCAGATCAGCTCACGCGGCTTTGGCGCCCGGGCGGCGTTTGGCGTGCGCGGCCTGCGGCTGTATGCCGACGGCATCCCCGCCACCATGCCCGACGGCCAGGGCCAGGTGGCGCACTTCGATCTGGCCGGCGCCCAGCGCATCGAGGTGCTGCGCGGGCCGTTCTCGGTGCTGTACGGCAACAGCTCGGGCGGGGTGATCGCGCTGTTCTCGGCGCCGGTCACGCAGGCGCAGGCCGAGGTCTCACTCGACGCTGGCCGCTTTGGCCTGCGCCAGGGCCGGCTCAGCGTGGCCGCGCCGCTGGGCTCGGGCTTCGATGTGCGGGCCAGTTATTCGGATTTGCAGGTGGACGGCTTCCGGCCGCAAAGCGCTGCCGAGCGCCGCCTGGGCAACCTGCGCCTGGGCTGGCAGGGTGAGGCCGACACGGTGACGCTGCTGGTCTCAGACCACCACCAGCAAGCCCAGGATGCGTTGGGCCTGGACGCCGGCCAGTTTGCGGCCAACCCGCGCCAGACCACACCGCAGGCGCTGCAGTTCAACACCCGCAAAACCATCCGCCAGACCCAGGCCGGCGTCAACTGGCGGCACAATTTTGGTGATGCCGGCGTGCTGCGCGAAAGCCAGCTCACGCTGTACAACGGCTCACGCGGTGTCAGCCAGTGGCAGGCCATCACCGTGGGCGCGCAGGCCAGTGCGCGCAGCGGCGGCGGCGTGGTCGATTTTGACCGGGCCTATGGCGGCGTGGAAGGCAAGCTCACCTGGCGCCTGGCCGACACCGACCTGGTGCTGGGCATCAACCGCGAGACGCTGAAAGACGACCGGCTGGGCTTCGAGAACTTCACCGGCAGCGGCGCCAGCCAGGTGCTGGGCGTCACCGGCAAGCTGCGCCGCGACGAGACCAACCGCGCCACCACCACCGAGGGCTTTGCCCAGGCTCGCAGCGCGCTGGCCGCCGGCTGGGATTTGACCGGCGGCGTGCGCAGCGGCCGGGTGGAGATGCGCACCAGCGACCATTTCCCCACGCCTTTCACGGCGGCCAACCCCGATGACTCGGGCACGCTGGCCTACTCGTATGTCAACCCGGCCATCGGCCTGCGCTGGTCACCCGATGCCGCCTGGGCCCTGCATGCCAGCGCGGCGCGCGGGTTTGAGTCGCCCACGCTGGGTGAGCTGGCCTACCGGTCGGGCGCGGCGGGCGGCTTCAATGTCGATTTGAAAGGCCAGACCAGCCGCCAGTTTGAGCTGGGCGCCAAGTGGCGCAGCACCGCGCTTGAGCTGGATCTGGCGCTGTTCAACGCCGACACCGCCAATGAGATCGGCGTGCTGTCCAACACCGGCGGGCGCTCGGTGTTCCAGAACGTCGGCCACACCCGGCGCTATGGCGCCGAGCTGTCGGCGCTGTGGCGGGTGGCGCCCGGCCTGCGCCTGCAAGCCGCGGCCAGCTGGCTGGACGCCAGCTACCGCGACGGCTTTCTCACCTGCACCGCCACGCCCTGCGCCGCCGCGCTGGTGCCGGTGGCCGCCGGCAACCGCATCTCAGGCACCCAGCGCAGCAGCGGCTGGGCCGAGGCCGCCTGGCGCCCCGGCAGCCTGCTGGCCGGCGTGCCCGGTGAGCTGGCGCTGGAGTGGCGCGCCGTGGCCCGCACGCTGGCCAACGACACCAACAGCGCCGCCGCGCCGGGCTACGCGCTGGCCCACCTGCGCTGGAGCGCCAGCCTGCCGCTGGGCAGCAGCGACTCGATCGAGGCCCTGGCCCGCATCGACAACCTGTTTGACCGGGTCTATGCCGGCAGCGTGATCGTCAACGACGCCAACCAGCGCTTCTTCGAGCCCGGCGCACCGCGCAGCGGCCTGCTGTCGTTGCGCTGGTTGCACCGCTGGTGAGCGGGCGCCGGCCAGCCCCCCTGCGCCGGCCGCCCATTGCCCTGCCGCGCCTGCTGATGCAGCGCGCCGTGGCGGTGGCCGCTGCGGTGCTGTTGCTGGCGCTGGGCCTGGGCCTGCAGCGCATGCACACCGACATCGACGATGAATTCGAGGCCGCGCGCACCCTGGCCCAACTGGTGGCCCAGCTCGGCCAGCTCGATGCGCTGCCCGATGCCGCCGCGCTGGCCGCGCTGCGCACGCTGGCCGCTGACCCGCCACCGCGCCACCTGCTGCTGCAAGTGCAGGCCGCCGACGGCCGGCTGCTGCTGGCGCCGCCAGCGCTGCCGCCCAGTGCCGCGCCGCTGCGCTGGCTGCTGGCACTGCACCGCCGCCTGCTGGCCGCGCCCGAGTCGCGCCCGGTGGCCTGGCCGCTGCGCCGGCCCGACGGCACGCAGTGGCAGGTCAGCCTGACGGCATCACACGAGAGCGAACGCCGCGAGGCGATGGTCAACCTGCTGGGCACGCTGGCGCTGCTGCTGGCCTGCATCGCCGGCCTGCTGCTGGCGATGCGCTGGAACCTGCGCCGCGCGCTGGCGCCGCTGGGCCGGCTGCTGGCGGCCATCAGCGGCATCGAAGGCCGCAACCCGCAGGCCGTGCTGGCGCTGCCGGCGATGCCGATCCATGAGCTGGCGCTGCTGGCCGCCGCGCTGCGCCACCTGGCCAGCGCGCTGGACCAGACCGAAGAGCGGCGCCGCCTGCTGAGCCAGCAACTGCTGAGCCTGCAAGAGGACGAGCGGGCCCGGCTGGCGCGTGAGCTGCATGACGAGTTTGGCCAGCGCCTGACCGCACTGCGGGTGGACACCGCCTGGCTGGCGCGCCGGCTGGCCCAGCAGCCCGAGGCGGCGGCGGTGGTGGCCGGCATGGCCGACCAGTGCCAGCTGATCCAGCAAGACATCCGCGCGCTGCTGCAGCGCCTGCTGCCGTTTGGCCCGGCCGACACGGGTGAGGGCGGCGACGCGGCGGGCCAGAGCCTGGCACGGGTGAGTGCGCTGCTGCGCGCCCTGGTGGCCGGCTGGACGCCGGCCGCTGTCGGTCTCGACCCCACCGCCACCCACTATCGGCTGGATTTGCAGGCCGATGACACGCACGGCCGCGCCGCGCCCTGGCCCACCGCAGACGCTGCCGAGGCGCTGGTGCTGCCGCAAGCCCTGGCGCTGACGCTGTACCGCATCAGCCAGGAGGCGCTGACCAACGTGGCCCGCCATGCCCAGGCCCGGCACGCGGTGCTGCGGCTGCGCTGCCGGGGCCAGGGCCCGCCCCGGCCGGGTGCGCCGGTGCAGATTGACTGGTCGGTCAGCGACGACGGTGTCGGCCTGCCGGGTGTGCGGGGCCATGTGGCCGCTGATCTGGGTGCCGACCTGGGCGCTGACGTGGGCGCCGACCGGGGCGCTGACCGGGGCGCCGACGTGGGCGGTGATCCCCGTGCCCAGGGACAGGCTGACGCGCGCGCTGACGCCAGCGCCGCATGCCAGCGTGGCAACGGCATCTCCGGCCTGCGCGAGCGGGTGTGGGCCCAGGGCAGTGAGCTGCGTTTCGAGCCCGGCCCGGGCGGCTGCGGCCTGACCCTGGCGGCCACCTTCCACACGGTATGGCGTGCGCCCGCTGCGCTGCACGCCGAAGCCACCGAAGCCACCGAAGCCACCGAAGCCACCGAGCCCACCGAGCCCACCGAGCCCACCGAGCCCACCGACCCCGCCGACCCCGCCGAGCCCGCCGAGCCCGCCGAGCCCGCCGACCCCGCCGACCCCGCCGCCGCCCGGCCGGCTGCGGCCGTGCCATGACGCGCGCCACCGGCCCGGTGCGGGTGGTGCTGGTGGACGACCATGCGGTGGTGCGCGCCGGCTACCGCCGCTTGCTGGCCGACGAGGGCGACCTGCAGGTGGTGGCCGAGTTTGCCGATGCCGACGCTGCCTACGTCGCGCTGGTGGCCGCGCCGCCGGGCGCCTTCGAGGTGCTGGTGCTCGACTTGAGCCTGCCCGGGCGCAGCGGGCTGGATGTGCTGCGCCAGGCCCGGCAGCGCTGGCCGGCGCTGCCGATTCTCGTGTTCAGCATGCACGACAGCCCGGCCATGGTGGCGCAGGCACTGGCCGCAGGGGCGGCCGGCTTCATCACCAAAAGCAGTGCGCCGGCGCTGCTGGTGAGCGCCCTGCGGCGGGTGGCGCGTGGTGAGCGGGGCGTGCTGTCGCCCGACATCGCGGCCGCCGCGCAGGCCGCCGCGCCGCCGCACCGGCTGCTGTCGGGCCGTGAGTTTGAGGTGCTGCGCGGCCTGGCCCAGGGCCAGACGGTGGAGCAGATCGCCGCGCTGCTGCACCTCAGCCCGAAGACGGTGTCGAACTACCAGACGCAGATCCGCCAGCGGCTGGGCCTGGGCACGGCGGTGGATTTGCTGCGCTACGCCCAGACGCACCGCTTGCTGGTGCCGTGACGCCGTGCGCGGCCCGCTCAGCGGGGCGTTGCTGCCAGCCTCAGCGTCATGCGGCGCGCAGCGATGCGTTCGTCGTAGTAGCCGGGCACCAGCGCCGTCTCGACAAAGCCCAGCTGGCGGTAAAACCCCAGCGCGGCGGCGTTGTCGGCACGCAGCTCGAGCCCGATCATGCTGATGCCGGCCACCCGCGCCGATGCCGTCAGCCAGTCGATCAGGCGCCGGCCGATGCCCTGCTGGCGTTGCTGCGGCTGCACGCACAGCAGCGCCAGGTGGGCCTGCGTGTCACCGAAACGCATCACCGCAAAGCCCAGCACGGGCGGCCCGGTTGGCGGCCCGATGTGCAGGCCGGTTTGGGGCCCGGTATGCAGGCCGGTTGGCGGCCCGGTTTGCAGGCCGGATTGCGGCGGGGTTGGTAGCGGGGTTGGTGGCGGGGTTTGTGAAGCACCGCAGGCCACCAGCGCCACCGTGTCCGGGTCGCGGATCAGCGCGGCCATGCGCGGCGCCGTGTAGTGCCACACCAGCCCGGCCTCGATCAGTGCACGCGACAGCCCGGCCATCGCCGGCGCGTCGGGCAGCCGGGCGGGGCGCAGCAGCACGGCGCAGCGGGGGGTCATCGATCAGGCCAGGGCAGCACGGTGCGGCGATTTTGTCACCGCACGGCGTCATGCCCGGCGCCGCCCTGCACCCTACACTGCGGCCCGCGCGGGCGTTTGCCGTGCGCCCCCTGATGCGTTGTCCCTACCGACGGCCCTGACCGCGATCCCATGCTGAGCTGGCTTTTCAAGAAACGCGGCGCTGCGGCGGCGCCCAAAGGGCCGGCGCCGCCGTCCACTGCGCAAAAAACGGCCGCATCGGCGCAACAAGCGGCCCAGCAAGCGGCCCAGCAGGCAGCACAACAGGCCGCCCGGGCAGCGCAAGCCAAGGCTGACACCCAGGCCCGCCAGCGTGACGACGCGCTGGCGCAATGGCAGCCGCGCCTGCAGGCCGCGCTGGGTGACGACGCCGCGCTGCTGCAAGCCGCCATCGCCACGCCGCTGCTGCAGATCAAGCTGGCGGCGGTGCAGGCGCTGGAGGGTGAGCACGCGCTGCGCCAGGCCGAGCGTGAATTTCGCCAGCATGACCGCCGGGTGCACCGCATCGCCAAGCAGCGCCTGGAGGCCGCCGTGGCGCTGCGCGACGCCCGGGTGCGGGCCGAATCGCTGATCGACGCGGCGGCCACGCTGCTGGCCCAGCCGCAAATCCCGCTCAACCACCTGGTGGCGCTGGACCGTGACTGGCAGGCGCTGGGCCCGGCGTTGCTGGACGCGGCCCAGCGTGGCCGCTTTGCCGATCTGCGCGCCAGCCTGGACGACGCGCTGCGCCAGCGCATCGAGCTGCAACAGCGGGTGCAGCGCTGGACGCACGACGCCACCCAGGCGCTGGCGGCGTGGCGGGCGGCCGGTGGGCCGGCCAGCCCGGCCGCTGGCGCCAACG
>JANMKO010000806.1:0-2976 GCA_031372085.1 Betaproteobacteria bacterium | reverse complement strand
GCTGCTGGTGGCGGCCTATGTGCCGGGCAACCAGATCAAGGCCCGGCTGCACCACCCGATGGTGCTGGCGGTCAAGGTCTGGGCGCTGGCCCATTTGCTGGCCAACAACACGCTGGCCGATGTCCTTCTTTTTGGCAGCTTTTTGCTGTGGGCGGTGCTGGATTTCCGCTCGTCACGCCAGCGTGACCGGGCCGCTGCGGTGGTCTACCCACCCGGCACGCCTGCGGCCACGGCCCTCACCGTGCTGCTGGGCGTGGCGGTGTGGGCGGTGTTGGCCTTTTGGGCCCACCTGCGCTTGTTCGGCGTGCGGCCGTTTGGCGGCTAGCGCGCAAAAAAAGCCAGATCACGGGGCCGGCGGCAGGCCGAACAATTGGTCAAACACCGTCGGGCCCTCCAGCTCACGCGCGTCCAGCCCTTTGAACACCTCTTTGAGCGGCGGTTGCAGGCGCGGCGCGGCCGGCTGCAGCGGGCTGGGACGGGTTTGCTCCCAGGCGTCATCGGGCGTCGGGGCGGGCGGGGGCAGGGGGCGGCGTGGGCTCATCTTGGGGCACAGGGTAGGCGCCAGACTGTAGCGTTGAAGCCCTGAAATGGGCCGGGGTGAGCGGCCAGACGGGCCTGCCGTTCCGGCCATTCACCACGGATCGGCCGGCTTTAGAAGCTCAGCCGCACGCCCGCCGACAAAGACCGCGCGCCCGCCGGTGACAAGTCCCGCGCGGTGCGCAGCGCGCTGGCGTTGTAGGCCAGCGCATTGCCCAGGTTGCCCAGCTTGGCGTACCACAGCGCGTCGGTCGGCCCCAGCCGCTGCTGCCAGCTGGCCCACAGATCCACCAGCGTGGCGCCATTGGTGGGCACATCGTTCACCGGCACCTGGTCCTGGCGCGCCACCACTTTGGCCAGCACGCCGGCGCGCCAGGCGCCGTGTGCCGCCTCCAGGCCCAGTTGCAAGCGCATCGGCGCCAGGCGGGGCAGCGGCTCACCGGTGGCGCTGTTGCGGCCGCGCACCAGGTCGAACCCGGCCGTGGCGTCCAGTTGCCACGGCGCGCTGGCCAGCCGGTGCCGGCTTTCGATCTCCAGCCCGTGCAGCCGGGCCGGCACACCGGTGAAGCGGTACTCGGGCAGGTGCGTGCTGCCGCCCGCGCCGTCGGGCACCGGTATCAGCGCGCCGCTGGCGTCCAGCGCGATGTAGTTGGCAAAGCGGGTGGCAAACAGCGCGGCCCGCAAGTGGCTGGCGCCCTGCTGCCATTGCAGGCCCAGCTCGGCATGGCGGCTGCGCTCGACCCGCTGGTGGACATCGCCACGCTCAAAAGCGCCGGTGGCCACGTGCACGCCGTCGGCATACAGCTCGTAGTAGGCCGGGGCGCGCTCGGTGCTGCCGAGGGTGGCACTGGCCTGCCAGCCGGCCCCCAGCGGCGCCACCGCGCCCAACGACAGGCTGTGCGGCGTGAAGTTGCGCTGGCCGGCGGCGCCAAAATGCGCTGCCGCCGGGTTGGCGTCACCGTCTGAGGCCACCCGGGCCCGCTCCAGCCGGGCGCCGGCCGACAGCGTCAGCCCGGGCAGCGTCAGCCCCGACAACGTCACCCCCGGCAGCGTCAGCGCTTGCAGCGTGAACAGCCCGCTCGACCGGCTGCGGGTGTTGGGCACAAACGCCTCGTCACCCAGCGCCGCGAAGTCAAGCTGCTCGATTTGCAGCCCCAGCACGCCGGCCCACTGGCCGCCCAGCAGCGCCTGGGGCGCTTGCTTCAACTGGATGCGCAGCTCGCTGCCCTGGCTGGTGAAGGTGGTGCCCACGGCGCCACTGCCCGCCACCTCCTGGTGCTGGTAGCGGCTGCGGCTGGCCTGGAAGCTGACCTCGGCAAACGGCCCGCCCAGGCCGCGCCGCTCACCCGCCAGCTGCAGCCGCTGGCGCTGCATGCGGATGGTGACCTCGGGCTCGACGGTGACGCCGTAATCATTGTGGTAGCCGTCGATGGCCAGGCCGACAAAACCCCGCGCATCGGCATACGAGCCGCCCAGCGCAGCGGCGCGGCTGTCGCCGGCACTGTTGCTGATGCGGGTGGCCTGGGGCAACGCTTGGCCGCCCTGCTGCGGCATGAAGCGCGGCGTGCGCTGGTCACTGCTCTGGCGCTGGGCGGCGTCCACATGCCAGTTCAAGCCGCCCGTCGGCCCCTGGCCACCCTCCAGCAGCACGGCGGTGGCGCGGTCTTGCGCCGCGCCGCCCAGCCGCAGCTCGGCCCGGCCGCCCAGGCTGGCCAATGGGTCGCGCGGGATGCGGTTGTCCAGCGTGTTGACCACGCCACCCGTGGCATTGCCGCCGTACAGCAGCGCGGCCGGGCCGCGCAGCACCTCGATTCGCTCCACCACCAGCGGGTCGATGGCCACGGCATGGTCGAAGCTGAGGTTGGACGCATCGGCTGACGCGCCGCCGTTGTCCAGCAGGCGGATGCGGTCACCGTCCAGCCCGCGGATCACCGGCCGGCTCGACTGCGGGCCGAAGCCCGAGGCGGCGACGCCGGGCAGGCCGCTGAGCGTGTCGCCCAGGTTGCCGGCCCGGCGGATGGCCAGCGCGTCGCCGGCCAGCACGCTGCTGGCCTGGGCCAGGTTGTCGCTGCCCAGCGGGTTGCCGGTGATCACCACGCGGGCCGCGGGCGGGTCAGCGCCGGGGCTGTTTTGGCTGGGCGCGGCGCTGGGTGTGGGCGCGGCAGACTGGGCCCAGGCCGGGCCGGCCAGCGGCGCCAGCAGCGCGGCGGCCAGCAGCGCGGTGGCGCGGGCGGCCAGGACAGCGGGGCGCGCACGGCGGCGCGGGGTGTTTGACAACGGGTGCATGGCCAACTCACTTGCAACAGATGAAGGACACACGCCGCGCCCGCCCCGGTGGGCGCGCGCGCTGGGCGTGCGGGATCAGGTCAGTGCAAGCCGGGCGGGGGGCGCGCGGGCCCGGTAGTGCGCCGCCGGCCGGGCAGCGGGCGCGGTGGGCCG
>JANMKO010000803.1:0-3568 GCA_031372085.1 Betaproteobacteria bacterium | reverse complement strand
ACCGCTGAACCGGCTGTTGGCGCAATTGCCAGCGGCGCGGCGCCCTGCTTTCCGGCGTGCGCAGAAGGCCTGGATCGGCTACCGCACCAGCACCTGTTTGTTCGAGGCATCGGCCGCCGCCGGTGGCAGCCTGGCGCCGGTGCTGCAGTGGCGCTGCGCCGCCCGCCTGACGCGCGACCGGGCCGCGCTGCTCACCACCCTGCTGGCCTGCCCCGAGGGCGATGTGGCCTGCCCGATAGCCATCCCGGCAGCGCCGGCCCGGCCATGACGGTGGATCACTTTGCCGGCCGCCATCGCGCAGCGTCGGCCACCTTCAGCGCACTGGCGCTGCTGCTCATGCTGATGCTGTTGACCGCTGGCCAGGCCGGCGCCGCCGACGCCCGCATCGACAGCGGCCGGGTGCAGGGCCTGGACGAGGACGGCGTCTCGATCTACCGCGGCCTGCCCTATGCCGCGCCGCCCACCGGGCCGTTGCGCTGGCGCGAGCCCGCCGCCGTGGCAGCGTGGCCCGGCGTGCGACCGGCCACCGGGCCGGCGCCGTCGAGCCCGCAAAAGCGCGGCGTGTCGCTGGACGGCGGTGGTGACCCCGGCGTGCTGGACGAAGACTGTCTGACCCTGAACGTCTTCACGCCCAGCGGCGCTGCCGCCGGCACGCTACCGGTGATGGCGTGGCTGCACGGCGGCGCGCTGGTCTTTGGCGGCGGCGCCTTGCCGCTGTATGACGGCCGGGCGCTGGCCCAGCGCGGCCTGGTGGTGGTGACCGTCAACTACCGGCTCGGGCCGCTGGGCTTTTTTGCCCATCCGGCACTGGCGCGGGCGCATCCGGGTGGCCCGGTCAATTTTGGCCTGCTGGACCAGCTGGCCGCGCTGCGCTGGGTGCAGCGCAATATCGGATCGTTTGGCGGCGACGCCCACCATGTGACGATTTTTGGCCAGTCGGCCGGCGCGCAAAGCGTGCTGGCGCTGATGGCGTCACTGATGGCGTCACCGATGGCGTCACCGATGGCGTCACCGATGGCGCGGGTGGGGCCGCGCTTTGGCGTGGCGCACGGCGGTGAGGTGCCGCTGGTGCTGGGCACGTCTGCGCGCTGCAATTGCCTGGGTGCGCCGGTGCAGGCGCAAGACCTGCAAGTAGAGGCGCGTGTGGGCGACCGCCGGGCCCGTTTTGCCCGAACCGGCCAGCCCGACGGCACGGTGCCGTGGCCGGCCGGCAATCGCTTTCGGGGCGTGGTGCTTGACATCGGCGGCGCCGACCAGGCCCGCAGCGGGTTCATGGCCGTGCGGCTCAACGCCTTCATCGGGGCGCTGAACCTGCTGCAGCGCTACCAGCGATGATGCGCCGCGCCGCCCCATGACACGCCGCCCCCTCCCCCTCCCCCGCCGCCACCGCAGCCGCCCCCGCAGCCGCCACCACAGCCACAGCAGCCGCAGCCAAGCCATGGCCCTGGCCCGCCGGCCGGGCTGGACGCCATGAAGGCCGCCGACGGCATTGACGCCCGGCCGATCATCTGGGCGCCGCCGCTGGCCCCGGCGCTGCCGCGCAATCTGTGCACCGATTGCGGCATCTCGCGCAGTGCCGAGCCCAAGCGCTGCGCCAGCGCCTGCCAGTTCATCCAGCCCGATTACCCGGCCCTCGAAGCCCAGGTGCAAGGCCGGGCGCGTGACCCGGCGCGGCCGGACGAGCTGCACTTCGGCCCGTTCCGGCGCCTGCTGCGGGCCCGGTTGGCGGCACCGCTGCCCGGCGCGCAGTGGACCGGCATCACCACCCGCATCGCCGAGCGCCTGCTGCAAACCGGCGCCGTGGACGCGGTGCTGACGATGGCGCCCGACCCGAATGACCGCTGGCGCCCGGTGCCGGTGCTGGTAACCCAAGCCGAGGGCATGGCGCAATGCCGCGGCATGCGCATGGGCTATGCCCCGCTGCTGGCCTTGCTGGCGCCGGCGCAGGCGGCGGGCTACAAACGGCTGGCCGTCGTCGGCATCCCATGCCAGGTCTACGCGCTGCGGGCACTGGAAAAAGAGCTGGCGCTGGACAAGCTGTACGTCATCGGCACGCCCTGCTCGGACAACACCACCACCGAGCGCTTCCACACTTTTCTGGGCCTGGTGGCGGCGCAGATCGGCAGCGCGCCGGCCGACATCACGTACCTCGAGTTTCGCGCTGACTACCGGGTGGAACTGCGGCTGGCCAATGGCCAGACCCGGTTGCTGCCGTTTTTGCAGCTGCCGATCGCCAAATTGCCAGCCGATTTTTTCCCGCTCACCTGCCGCACCTGTGTTGACTACACCAACGTGCTGGCCGACATCACCGTGGGTTACATGGGCGGCCAGGGTGAGCAGTGGCTGCTGGTGCGCAACCAGCGCGGTGAGGATTTGCTGGGCCTGCTGGGCGACGAGATCGTGACCAGCGCGCCGGCGCAGTGCGCGGGTTCATGAAAAACGTTGAGCGCGCGGCCGGCGGCCTGCCGCTGCGCCGCATGCCCGACTGGCTGCGGCCCATCGTTGGCTGGCTGATGCCCCGGCTGGGCCCACGCGGGCTGGAGTTTGCCCGTACCCGGGTGGAGATGAAGGCCATCGAGACGGTGCTGCACCTGCGGCGAGAGCTGCCCCGGCGCATGCGCAGCATGGTGCCGGCGCATGTCTGGGCGCTGGTGCAGCCTTATGGGCTGCGGCCCGACCCGGCGGATGGGCCGCCGCCCCACCATTGAGGCCGCTGGCCGAGTGCCCGGGCCGCGTCAAGCCTTGACCACGGGGCGCAAATCCGACTCACGCAGCATCACCGGCTCGATCGACCCGGCTGCCACCCGGCGCCGCACCACCGCCTCGATCTCGTCGGCGTGGGCCAGGTACGTGGGCAGCGGCTGGTCATCGCTGCGGCCCGGCATGAAGTGGTAGTGCAGCGCCGCCTTGCCGATACTGGCCCCCACCGGCAGGCCGGCGATCTCGACCCAGAACCGGACCGAGGCAGAGTCGTCATGAAAATAAGGCGTCGGCAGCGACATGTTGGGCCCGATGGTGCAGTGAACGGCTGTGCATGCTGCGCCCGCTGGCGGGGCGGGTCTGTGCGCTAGCGCGCACTGCCAGCCGGGCCCAGCCCGCCACCCGCCGCCCGCCGCCAGGCCAACACCGGCTACTGCCAGGCAAACACCGGCTGCTCAAAATGCGCCACCCGGGTGGGCCGGTCCAGCACGCACACCTCACGAAACTGGTAGATCAGCGCGGCGGTGGGCGCGGCGATCCAGTTGTCGCCCACCGGCATCTTCAGCACCGGATGCTCACTGCCGGCCAGCGGCTCAAGCATCGGTGCATCGGCGCGCAAGAACTCTTGCACCGGGATACGGTGCACGCTGGCCACCTCGGCCGGGTTGGGCCGCAACCGGCGCGCCGGGCCGGCCCACACCACCACCGGCGTGATGGCAAACCCCGACCGGGTGATGAAGGTGTCCAGCCGGCCCAGCACGTCGGCCGGGGCCAGCAGCAGGCCCACCTCCTCTGACAGCTCGCGCAGCGCCGCCTGCTCGGGCGTTTCACCCTCGTCGATGCGCCCGCCGGGCAGCGCCCACTGGCC
>JANMKO010000798.1:0-2187 GCA_031372085.1 Betaproteobacteria bacterium | reverse complement strand
GTTGTTGGCGGCGCGCAGGATGTTGCCGGTGGAGCGGTAGTTCTGCTCCAGCGCGATCACCTTCAAATCGGGCCAGTCTTGCGGCAGGCGGCGCAGGTTGTCGATGGTGGCGCCGCGCCAGCCGTAAATGCTCTGGTCGTCATCGCCCACGGCAGTAAACAGGCCGCGCCGCCGCGCGTCCGGGTGGCTGACCAGCACCTTGAGCAGCTCGTACTGCACGGCGTTGGTGTCCTGGTACTCGTCCACCAGCACGTGGCTGAACCGGTTTTGCCACTTGGCGCGGGCCTCGTCGTCCCGTTGCAACAATTTAAGCGGCAGGCTGATCAGGTCATCAAAATCCACCGCCTGGTAGGCCGCCAGCCGCTCTTCGTACAGCTTCATCACGCGCGCGGCTTGTTGCTCGTCGGCGGTTTTGGCGGCGGCCAGCGCGGCGTCGCTGCTCAGGCCCTGGTTCTTCCACAGGCTGATGGTCCACTGCCACTGCCGCGCCTGTTTGTTGTCGGTGGCGCTGCCGGCATCGCGCAGCACGGCCACACAATCGTCGCTGTCCAGGATCGAGAACCGGGGCTTCAAGCCCACCTTGCTGCCGTCCTCGCGCAGCAGGCGCACGCCCAGGCTGTGAAAGGTGCTCACCGCCAGGTCTTTGGCGGCCTTCGGGCCCACCAGCGCACGGGCTCGCTCGCGCATTTCTTGCGCCGCCTTGTTGGTGAAGGTGATGGCGGCGATCTCCTTGGGCGCCAGCCCGGCTTGCAGCAGCCGCGCGATCTTGTGCACGATCACCCGCGTCTTGCCCGATCCGGCGCCGGCCAGCACCAGACACGGGCCCGACAGGTGGTGCACGGCTTGCAACTGGGCGGGGTTGAGTGAGACGGGCGGGGTGGCAGGGGTGATGGCCATCAGCGTAGGCACAAACCCGAAGATGATAGCGGCGGGGATACTCCGGCCCCATCCATGCAGGCCATCCTCGCCGTCACCGTTCCGTTTTTTGCGCTGGTGCTGGCGGGCTGGCTGGCCGCGCGGCGCGGCTTGCTGCCTGAGGCGGCCGTGCCCGGGCTCAATGCCTATGTGCTGTACTTTGCGCTGCCTTGCCTGCTGCTGCGCTTTGGCAGCAGCACGCCGGTGCTGGAACTGCTCAACCCCACGCTGCTGGCGGTGTACGGGCTGTGCGCGCTGGTGGTGGTGTTTTTCACGGTCCGGGTGTCGCGCAATGCCCGGGTGGGGTTGAAGGATGCGGCGTTCGGTGCGCTGGTGGCGGCGTTTCCCAACACCGGCTTCTTGGGCGTGCCGCTGCTGGTGGCGCTGCTCGGGCCGGCGGCGGCCGGGCCGGTGATCTGCACCGTGCTGGCCGATCTGTTTGTCACCAGCTCGCTGTGCATCGGTTTGTCGCAGCTTGAGCAAGCGCCCGGGGTGCTGGGCGCGGGCGGGCCCGGCGCAGCGGGGCCAGGGGCCCGGGCGGCGGCGCTGCGCGCACTGCGTGGCGCGCTGTCCAACCCGCTGCCGTGGGCGATCGGGCTGGGCGCGGCACTGTCGGCAAGCGGCGTGCGGCTGGCTGGCCCGCCCGAGACGGTGGTGCGCATGCTGGCCGATTCAGCCAGCCCGGTGGCGCTGTTTGCCATCGGCGCCATGCTGTGGCGGGGGGGCGTGCATGCGCACCACCACACCCCCCTGGCCGACTACCTGCCCGTGGCCCTGATCAAGCTGCTGTTGCACCCGCTGCTGGTGTTTGGCGTCGGCAGCGCCGCGCGCGCGCTGGGCGCGCCGGTGTCGGCCTTTCAATTGATGGTGCTCACGCTGGCCGCCGCGCTGCCCAGTGCCAGCAGTGTCCCGCTGCTGGCGGAGCGCTACGGCGCCGATTCGGGCCGCATCGCCCGCATCATCCTGGCCAGCACGGTGCTGGCGTTTGGCAGCTTCTCGGCGCTGGCCTGGTGGTTTGAGGTGCAGCCGGCGGGCTGACGGTCTGATTGACTGTCTGATTGACTGACTGACTGACTGGCCGACCGACCGACTGACGTATCGCTGTCACGGTGCGACCGCAAACTCTTGGCTGATCGTGCCGCACCTGCCAGCGGCGCGCCAGCCAAAGGACACCGCGATGGGCCGCCCGAACCTCACCCAACCCCTGCGCACCGGCACCAGCCGGCGCGATTTTTTCAAGCGCAGCAGTGCCACCACGGCCGCGCTGGCCAC
>JANMKO010000782.1:0-3745 GCA_031372085.1 Betaproteobacteria bacterium | reverse complement strand
GACATGACGCCGGTCTCGATGATGGCGCTCGACCAGTTCGTGCTGTGGGTGAATGCCGAGACCCCGTACAAGACCGGCGCCGAATTCATCGCCGCCGTCAAGGCCGCCGGCCCCTTGAAGTTCAAGATGGGCGGCACCGGGTCCAAGCAGGAGGACCAGATCCTTACCGTCGGCCTCGAGAAGGCCACCGGCACCAAGTTCATCTATGTGCCCTACAAGGGCGGTGGCGAGGTGGCGGTGCAACTGGTGGGCGGCCACATCAATGCCACCGTCAACAATCCGATCGAGGCGGTCGCGCAGTGGCGCGCCGGCAAGCTGCGCCCGCTGTGCGTTTTCGATGACACGCGCATGCCCTATAAGGCCAAGGTCACCGAGACCCAGTCCTGGTATGACATCCCCACCTGCAAGGAAGCCGGCGTGCCCACCGACTACCTGATGCTGCGCGGCATCTTCATGGCCCCGGGCGTGACGCCCGAGCAGTTGTCCTATTTCGTCGATCTGATGAAGAAGGTGCGCGACACGCCTGATTGGAAAGCGTACATGGACAAGGGCGCCTTCAACACCACGGCGATGTCCGGCGCCGAGTTCCGCAAATGGCTTGAAGCCAATGAGTCGCTGCACCGCAAGCTGATGACCGAGGCCGGCTTCATGGCCAAGTGAGCTTCGGCCCCGGGGCGTCTGCACCCCGGGCACAGCCAGCGCGCCTTGCCGTATTGGCGCAGCCAGCGCCATCCCCTGCCGCCCAATCCATGCACCAGCGCCGCTGGCGGCCGCTGCCGCGCCCGCGGTCCGCAGCCACCATCGGCCCACACCAGGAGCAACCCATGCCCGTACCGCACACCGCTGAAGCAGCGCCGAGCCCGGCCGTCGTCAAGAACCACACCGTTGATTCGGTGGTGGCCGCGCTGCTGGTCTTGTTCGGGGCGGTGGTGGTCTACGAGGCGCGGCGTCTGGGCGCGGGCTGGACCAGCGACGGGCCCGGCTCGGGCTACTTTCCCTTCTACATCGGCCTGATCATCTGCATCTCCGGCCTGGGCGTCCTCTACCAGTCGCTGCGAGGCAAGTCACGCGACACCGACACCTTCGTTGACCGCCAGCAACTCACGCGGGTGCTGTCGGTGCTGCTGCCGGCGGCCCTTTATGTGCTGGGCGTGTCCTTCCTGGGCTTGTATGTGGCCTCGGCCATCTACATCGCGCTGTTCATGATCATTCTCGGCAAGTACACCGTGACCAAGAGCCTGCTGGTGGCGGTGATCGTCAACGGCGTGTTCTTCGCGATGTTCGAGGCCTGGTTCAAGGTGCCGCTGTTCAAGGGCTCGCTCGACCCGCTGCGCTTTCTCGGCTACTGATCTGGCGACACACGCTGACCGACACCTCATCAGGAATTCGACAAATGGAAGAACTGAGTGCCTTGATCCAGGGCTTTGGCGTGATCTTGACGCCGATGAACATCGGCTTGATGTTCGTGGGCATCATCCTGGGCGTGCTGATCGGCGTGCTGCCCGGCCTGGGCGGCGCCAACGGCGTGGCGATCCTGCTGCCGCTGACCTTCACGATGTCGCCCACCTCGGCCATCGTGATGTTGTCATGCATCTACTGGGGGGCCTTGTTCGGCGGCGCGATCACCTCGATCCTGTTCAACATCCCGGGGGAGCCCTGGTCGGTGGCCACCACCTTCGACGGTTATCCGATGGCGCAGAAGGGCAAGGCCGGCCAGGCCCTGACGGCGGCCTTCACCTCGTCCTTCATCGGCGCCTTTGTCGCGGTGCTGATGATCACCTTCCTGGCGCCGATGGTGGC
The DNA here is from genome assembly GCA_031372085.1 of Betaproteobacteria bacterium. GTDB lineage: Bacteria > Pseudomonadota > Gammaproteobacteria > Burkholderiales > Burkholderiaceae_C > Pseudaquabacterium. The sequence continues at coordinate 1,945 of JANMKO010000782.1, read as the reverse complement.
CAGGTTCGCGCTCAAGTTCGGCGCGCCCGAGTTCTTCTCGGTCTACCTGCTCACCTTCTGCAGCTTCGTCGGCATGGGCAAGGGCTCGCCGTTCAAGATCCTGATCGCGATGACGCTGGGCTTCGCGCTGGCGGCGGTGGGCATGGACACCGTCACCGGCCAGCTGCGCCTGACCTTCGGCCAGCCCGAGCTGATGCGCGGCTTCGATTTCCTGATCGCGGTGATCGGCCTGTTCGGCATCGGCGAGATCCTGCTGTCGATGGAAGAAGGCCTGAACTTCCAGGGCAAGGCCGCCAAGATCAATGCCAAGGTGGTGCTGGAGACCTGGAAAGAGCTGCCCAGGTACTGGGCCACCTCGATCCGCAGCGCGCTGGTGGGCATCTGGATGGGCATCACCCCGGGCGGCGCAACGCCGGCGTCCTTCATGAGCTATGGCCTGGCCAAGAAGTTCTCGCGCAACGGCCCGAAGTTCGGCAGCGGCGAGATCGAGGGCGTGATCGCGCCGGAGACGGCCGCGCATGCCGCCGGCACCGCGGCGCTGCTGCCGATGCTGGCCCTGGGCATCCCCGGATCACCCACCGCCGCAGTGCTGCTGGGCGGCCTGTTGATCTGGGGCCTGCAGCCCGGGCCGCTGCTGTTTGTCGAGCAAAAGGATTTTGTCTGGGGCCTGATCGCCAGCATGTACCTGGGCAATCTGGTGGGCCTGATCGTGGTGCTGACCACGGTGCCGCTGTTTGCGTCGATCCTGCGCATCCCGTTCTCGATCATCGCGCCGGTGATCATCGTGATCTGCGCCATCGGTGCCTACACCGTGCACGGCGCCATGCTCGACGTCTGGTTCATGCTCGGCTTCGGCATCGTCGGCTATGTCTTCAAGAAGCTCGACTACCCGCTGGCGCCGCTGGTGCTGGCGCTGGTGCTCGGCGACAAGGCCGAGGATTCGTTCCGCCAGGCCATGCTGGTCTCGCAGGGCGACCTGTCGATCATGTGGGCCAACCCGCTGGTTGGCACCATCACCACGCTGGCGCTGACCATGCTGTGCTGGCCGCTGATCGCCAAGGGGCTGGCCATCGTGCGGGCACCGAAGGCGGATGAATTCGCCGCCCAGCGGCCGGTCGATTGAACCCAGGAGATCTTCTTCATGCCTGTCATCGCACTCACCCAGGGGATGGGCTCGCTGGCCCAGGACATCGCCGAACAGCTGGCCGATGAGTTGCAGTTGGCCACGCTGCAGCACGAGGTGGCCGAGCATGTGGCCAGCAAGATGCATGTGTCCAAAAGCCTGATCAGCCGCCTGCGCGCGGGCAAGGCCGGGCCGATCGAGCGGCTGCGGGCCGACCGCAGCGCCATGGCCGTCTACAGCGCCGAAGAAGTGCTCGAAACCGCAGCGCGCGGCGATGTCGTGCTGCGCGGCTGGGGCGCCACCTGCCTGCTGCGGCCGGTGCCGCATGTGCCCTGCGTGCGCATCATGCGGCCGTTTGAGAAGCGCGTGCAGTGGCTGATGGCCGAGCTCGATACCGATGACATCGAGCTGGCTGAATCCGAGATCCGCCGCAGCGACCATGCCAACGCCACCCGCATGCACGAGCAATTCGGCGTGAACTGGGGCGACCCGGTGCTGTTTGACGTGGTGCTGAACACCGACCGCCTGTCGGTGGACGCCTGCGTGGGCCAGATCAAGGCGCTGCTGGCGCGGCCCGAATTTGCGCAGACCGAAGCCTCACAGGCGCTGCTGCAAGGCATGGCGCTGAGTGCGCGCGTTCGTGCGGCGCTGCGCTCTGCAAGTGAAACCGAAGCGGTGGACGTCACCATTGACAGCGCGGCCGGCCAGGTCACCTTGCGTGGCATCGTGTTGAAGGCCGCTGAACGCGTGGCGGCTGAACAGGTGGCCGCTGAGGTGCCGGGTGTGGTGGCTGTGGACAACCAGCTGCGTGTGATGGCCAAG
>JANMKO010000754.1:0-2564 GCA_031372085.1 Betaproteobacteria bacterium | reverse complement strand
GCTGGCGCTGGCGGCGCGAACGCCGCGTCGGCCGCCGCCACGCGCCGACCCGGCCGCGGCCTGGTCGATCTGGTGGCCTGACGCTGGCCGGGCGCCCGGGCCTGCCGGCCCGATGGTCTGCCCGGCGGTCTGCCCTGCGGTCTGCCCGGTGGTCTGCCCTGCGGTCTGCCCGGTGGTCCGCCCGGTGGTCCGCCCAGTGCGCTGGCCGGCCCGGACGGCGGGCCGCTTATCTGGCGGCCACGGCGGCCACGGCGGCCACGGCGGCCACCGCGCCCTCGGCCGCCACGCCGCTGGCCCCGGCGGGCGCGGCTTGCAGCGGCAGTGCGATGCCTTTGGTGCCGTCGCCGTCCAGTGCCGGGCAGCGCACAAAGCCGAGCCGGCGCGCCAAGGCCAGCATGGCGGTGTTTTGCACCAGCACCGTGCTCACCACCTGTTGCGTGCCCTGCGCACGCAGCGTGTTGATCAGCTTTTGCATCAGCAGCACGCCCAGACCCCGGCCTTTCAGGTCAGACCGCACGACGATGCCGAACTCCGCCTCCCGGTTGTCCGGGTCGGCCACCGCACGCACCGCGCCCAGGGTTTCTTCCAGCCCGTCGGGCCCGGTGTGCACCGCCACGATGGCGGTCTCACGCTCGTAATCGATCTGCACCAACCGGGCCAGCTCACTGCGGGCGATGGTTCGCCGGCTGCTGAAGATGCGCATGCGGATGTCCTCCGGCGCCAGCCGGCCCAGAAAGGCCAGATGCTGGGCTTCGTCCTCGGGCCGTATCGCCCGCAGTGTCAGCGCCTGGCCCTGCCAGAGCAGCGTCTCCTGCAGCTGCGCCGGGTACGGCCGGATGGCAAAGTTCAAGGCCCCGGCGGGGGCTTTGGCGCTGATGCGGATGCGCGCGTCCAGCGCGATGGCGCCCTCGTGGTTGAGCAGCAGCGGGTTGATGTCGAGCTCGGCCACCTCGGGCACGTCGGCCAGCAGTTGCGACACCGCCACCAGCACCGCGTGCAGCGCGGCCTGGTCCGCGGCCGGCGTGTCGCGGTAGCCTTGCAGCAGCCGCGCCACCCGGGTGCGCTGCACCATCGCCTGGGCCAGGTGGGTGTTGAGCGGGGGCAGCGCCACCGCCCGGTCGGCCATCACCTCGACCGCCGTGCCGCCGTGGCCAAACAGCACCACCGGCCCGAACACGCTGTCGATGCTGGCGCCGATGATCAGCTCATGGGCATGGCGGCGCCGCACCATGGCCTGCACCGTGAAGCCGTCGATGCGCGCGGCCGGGTGGGCCTGGCGCATGCGCTGCAGCATGGCCAGCGCGGCGTCCTGCACCTCGGCCGCGCTGGCCAGGTCGCGCACCACGCCGCCGCTGTCGGATTTGTGCGTGATGTCGGCCGACAAGATTTTGAGCACCACCGGAAAGCCGATGGCCAACGCCGCGCTGGCGGCCTGGGCCGGCTCAACGCCCACGCAACGGGTGGCCACCACCGGGATGCCGCAAGCGCCCAGCACGGCCTTGGCTTCGGGCTCGGTGAGCATGCTGCGGCCGTCGGCCAGCACCTGCCGCACCAACGCCTGCACCGCCGCCATGTCGCTGCGCGGGCCGGCGGCCGCCGCGCCCGGCAGCAGCGCCGGGGCCTGGCTCAGCTGGGCCTGGTTGCGGCGGTGCGTGACCAGCATCGAAAACGCGCACACGGCCTCTTCGGGGGTGGCGAAATGCGCGATGCCGGCGTCCTGAAAGATGCTGCGCGCCTCGGCCACTGCGCCGTCGCCCAGCCAGCAGGCCATCAGGCGGCGCGGTGTCTGCTGCGCCAGCGGCACCAGGGCGCGGGCAATGTCGGCGCTGGCCACGATGGCCGTCGGGGCATGGATGAACAGCACCGCGCCGGCAGCGGCGTCGTCGTTCAGCGCGCGCAGCGCCTGCTCGTAGCGCAGCACCGGCGCGTCGCCGATGATGTCGAGCGGGTTGCTGCGCGACCAGTTGGCCGGCAGCACCGCGTCCAGCCGGGCCAGCGTGGCCGGGCTCAGCGCGGCCAGGTCGATGCCGGCGTGGGCCGCCGCGTCGGCCGCCAGCACCCCGGCGCCGCCGCCGTTGGTCAGCACGGTGAGCGCGTCGCAGCCATTGCCGCGAAAGCGCGTCAGCGTCTCGGCGGCCAGAAACAACTGCTGCATCGTGTCCACCCGCAACATGCCGCAGCGGGCGATGGCCGCGTCGTACACCAAATCAGCGCCGGCCAGCGCGCCGGTGTGCGACGCGGCGGCCTGCTGGCCCTGCTGCGACCGCCCGGCCTTGACCAGGATCACCGGCTTGTTGCGCGCCGCCGCACGCGCCGCCGACATGAACTTGCGCGGCGACTCGATGGCCTCAACGTACATCAGGATGGCCCGCGTGCGGGCGTCGCTGGCCAGGTAGTCGAGCATGTCGCCAAAGTCGACATCGGCATGCTCGCCCAGCGAGATGAAGTGCGAGAAGCCGATGGCCCGGGCATGCGCCCAATCCAGCATCGCCGTCACCAGCGCGCCCGATTGCGAGATGAAGGCCAGCGCGCCCGGCACGGCCCCGGTGGGCGCAAAACTGGCG
>JANMKO010000675.1:0-2166 GCA_031372085.1 Betaproteobacteria bacterium | reverse complement strand
GGCCATCACCGTGCTGGGTGATGCCGGCCTGGGCAAAAGCCGTCTGCTGGCCGAGCTGCTGGTCTGGCTGGCGCGCCAGCCGCAGCCGGTTTGCCTGCTGCGCGGCCGCGCCTTGCCGGGCAGCCAGTTGCAGCCGCATGCGCTGCTGCGCGACGTGCTGATGGCGCGCTTCCAGATTCCCGACAGCCACAGCGCCGCGCAGGCGCGCAGCACATTCACCGCCGCCGTCTCGGCGCTGTTTGCCGACGCACCCGCGCCTGAGCGCGCGGCGCAGGTGCTGGGCCAGCTCATCGGCCTTGACTTCAGCAGCAGCCCACAGCTGATCGGCCTGCTGGGCGACCCGCGTGCGCTGCGCGACCAGGCTTTCGACATCGGCACCGCCCTGTTGCAGCGCCTGGCCGCCGCCGACGGCGCACCGCTGCTGCTGGTGCTGGACGATTTGCAGTGGGCCGACGAGGGCTCGCTGGATTTTCTGGCCCATCTGTTAGCGCAGCCGCAGCCTGGCATGCTGCTGGCGCTGGCCCGCCCGGCGTTGCTGGTGCGTCGCCCGCACTGGTGCAGCCACAGCGCGCCGGCGCATCGGCGGCTGGACTTGCTGCCGCTGGACGCGCAGCACAGCCTGGCGCTGGCCAGCGCACTGCTGCGCCGCCTGGCGCACACCCCGCCGGCCCTGCTGGCGCAGCTGACAGGGCGCGCCGAGGGCAACCCGTTCTACATGGAAGAACTCACCCGCATGCTGATCGACGAGCGGGTGATCGAGGTGGTCGAGGTGGGCGACGTGGGTGACACGGGCGACGCGGGCGACGTGGGTGACGTGGGTGACGCGGTCGGCGCGGGCGACGTGGGCGAAGGCACCTGGCAGCTTCACCTTGACCGGCTGCAGGCGCGGCAGTTGCCGGCCACGCTCACCGGTGTGCTGCAAGCCCGCCTGGACAGCCTGGCGCCGGCCGAACGCCTGGCGCTGCAGCATGCCGCGGTGATCGGCACCGAGTTCTGGGACCAGGCGCTGGAGCATCTGCTGCCCGGCAGCCGCAGCATGCTGCCGGCGCTGCTGCACAAGGGCCTGGTGGTGCGCAGCGCAGGGCTCAGCGACACCAGCGCCTTTGCTGGCAGCACCCGCTTGCGCTTCGGCCATGCTTTGTTGCAGCAGGCCGCCTACGACACCCTGCGCCGCGCGCCACGCCAGGCCGCCCACGCCGCCGCCGCCGCCTGGCTGCAGCAGCACCTGGGTGAACGTGCCGACGAGGTGCTGGCACTGGTGGCCGAGCACCAGGAACAGGCTGGCGACCATGACGCGGCGCTTGCCAGCTTCGAGCGTGCCGCCACGGCGGCCACCGCACGTTTTGCCCATGCCAGCGCGCTGGCCCAGGTAGAGCGTGCGCTGGCCAACCCCAGCCTGGCCGATGCCCACCAGCGCTGGCGCCTGCTGGCGCGTGTCACCGCCCTGGCCGACCTGCTGGGCGACCAGCAGCGCCAGGCCCGGGCCATCGAGGCCCGTGAGGCCATCACCGAACAGCTCGACGACAACGCCCTGCGCGCTGACCTGCTGCTCGACCGCAGCTTGCTGGCCGACCGGCGCGGCGAGACCGGCAGCGCGCTGGCCCGTGGCCAGGCGTTGGCTGATTTTGCGATGCAGCACGGCCTGGCCCGGCATGCCGCCATGGCGCTGGGCAACGTGGCCTGGCAGCAGATGGGCCAAGGCGCGCTGCAAGCCGCGCAGGCCACTGCGGCCAAGGCCCTGTATTGGGCGGCGCGCCAGGCCGATGCCAAGGTGCGGGCCCAGCTCTCGCTGGTGGCCTTTGCCATTGACAACCAGCGGGGTGACAAGGCCGGCCAGGCCGCCCACCTGGCCCAGGCACGCACCTGGTCCCAAGGCCTGACCACCGAGCCCCGGCTGCAATCGTCGGTGCTGGAGGCGTCCACGGCCCTGGCCATCGGCCTGGGTGATGGTGCGCAGGCGGTGCAGCATGGCCAGGCCGCCCTGCAACTGACCGAGGCCAACGCCATGGCCAGCCGCCTGCCGGCGGTGCTGTGCACCTTGTCAGAGGCCTGCCTGCTGCATGGCGACGCAACACAGGCGCTGGCCCACAGCAGCCGCGCGCTGGCCATGCTGCAATCGGCGCCCGACACGCTGATCACCATTTGCCCGGTGCTGCTGCAGCACGC
>JANMKO010000561.1:0-4719 GCA_031372085.1 Betaproteobacteria bacterium | reverse complement strand
GGCGAAAAATACGACCTGATCCTGCAAGACGTGGTGTTTGCCGGCCCCAAGGTGGATATCACCGAGAAGGTGATCAAGGCGCTGAACGCCGCGCCAGCGGCCAAGTAAGGACGCCAGCCGTGCCGACACCGGTGCGGCTGGCCGACATCGTGGCCGTCTTGGGCGGTGAGTTGTGCGGTGGCACCGGCAGCGGCGGCGACACCGCCATCCACCGCCTGGCCCCACTGGCATCTGCCGACACCACCAGCCTGAGTTTTTTGGCCAACCCGCGCTACGGCGCGCAGTTGGCCGCCAGCCTGGCGGCTTGCGTGATCGTGGCGCCCGCGCTGCGCGATGCGGCCGTGGCCCGGGGCCTGGCGCTCGTCACCGACGACCCCTACCTCTACTTTGCCCGGCTCACCCAGTGGTGGGCCGCCCGCACCCGCCGCGCGCCAGTGCCGGGCGTGCATGCCAGCGCGGTGGTTGAGCCTGGGGCCCACATCCACGCCACGGCATCGGTGGGTGCGTTTGCGTTTGTCGGCGCCGGCGCGTTGATCGGCGCTGGCGTGGTGATTGCGCCCCATGGCCATGTCGGCGCCGCTGCGGTGGTGGGGGACTTCTCTCGGCTGGCCGCCCGCGTCACGCTGGGTGAGGCCTGTGTGCTGGGCCAGCGCGCCATCGTGCATTCAGGCGTGGTGATCGGCGCCGATGGGTTTGGTTTTGCGCCCGATGGCCAGGGCGACACCGCCCGGTGGGAAAAAATCGCGCAACTCGGCGCGGTGCGCATCGGCGATGACGTGGAGATCGGCGCCAACACCTGCATCGACCGCGGTGCGCTGGACGACACGCTGATCGGCGACGGCGTCAAGCTGGACAACCTCATCCAGATCGGCCACAACGTGCAGATCGGCGCGCACTGCGCCTTTGCCGGCTGTGTGGGCGTGGCCGGCTCGGCCCACATTGGCCGCCACTGCACGGCAGGCGGCGGCGCCATCATCCTGGGCCATTTGACGCTGGTCGACCATGTGCACATCACGGCGGCCACGGTGATCACCCGGTCGATCTTGCAGCCGGGCCAGTACAGCGGGCTGTTTCCGTTCGATGACAATGCGTCGTGGGAGAAAAACGCGGCCACCCTGCGCCAATTGCACAGCCTGCGTGACCGCCTGCGCGCGCTGGAGAAAAAACAATGACTGTCCTCGCCACCGTGCAACTGCCCGTGCTCGACATCCACAAAATCCTCAAGAAGCTGCCGCACCGCTACCCGTTTTTGCTGGTGGATCGGGTGCTGGAGTTCGAGAAGAACAAGCGCATCAAGGCGCTGAAAAACGTCACGATCAATGAGCCGTTTTTCCAGGGCCATTTTCCGCACCGGCCGGTGATGCCGGGTGTGCTGATGCTGGAAGCACTGGCGCAAACCGCTGCGCTGCTGTCGTTTGAGTCGATGGGCGAAGAGCCGGACGAAAACACCGTGGTCTACTTTGTCGGCATCGACGGTGCCCGCTTCAAGCGGGTGGTTGAGCCGGGCGACCAGTTGATCCTGGAGGCCAGCCTGGACCGCGCCAAGGCCGGCATCTACAAGTACAAAACCCGCGCCAGCGTGGCTGGCCAGACGGCGGTAGAGGCCGAGCTGATGTGCACCATGCGCAAGATTGTTTGATGGCGCTGGCAGCGACATGACGCAGATCCATGCCACGGCGCTGGTGGATGCGCGGGCTGAGTTGGCCCACGATGTGACGGTGGGCCCGTATGCGGTGATCGGCCCGTGGGTGCACATCGGCGCGGGCAGCAGCATCGGCGCGCACTGCGTGGTCGAGGGCCGCACCACGCTGGGCCGCGACAACAAAATCTTCCAGTTTGCGTCCATCGGTGCGGCGCCGCAGGACAAAAAATACGCCGGTGAGCCCACCCAGCTGCTGATCGGCGATGGCAACACGGTCCGCGAGTTTGCAACCCTCAACACCGGCACGGTGCAGGGCGGTGGCGTCACCGCACTGGGCGATGACAACTGGATCATGGCCTACGTGCATGTGGCCCATGATTGCCGCATCGGCAGCCACACCATCATCGCCAACGCCACGCAGCTTGGCGGCCATGTGCACCTGGGCGATTGGGTGTTTTTGGGCGGCTTGTCGGGCGTGCACCAGTTTGTGCGGGTGGGCGCGCATGCGATGACCGGCTTCCAAACCCGGCTGTCGCAGGATTTGCCGCCGTTTGTCACCGCCGCCGGCAACCCGGCCACCGCCACCGGCATCAATGCCGAGGGCTTGCGGCGGCGTGGTTTCTCGGCCGGGCGCATCGCGCTGGTCAAGCAGATGCACCGGTTTTTGTACCGGCAGGGGTTGACGCTGGCCGCCGGCATCGAGCAGATCGAGGCGCTGCGTGCGCAGCACGGTGTGCTGGCTGCGCAGGCGGCGGGCGGCGGCCAATACAGCGACAGCGACAACGAAAGCACCACCGAAAGCACCACCGACCGCGCCGCCGAAAGCGCCATCGACAGCGCCACAGGCAGCGCCGCTGACATCACGCTGATGCTGTCCTTTCTGGCCAGCGCCGAGCGCGGCATCGTGCGCTGACGCGCCGTTGCGCCGCCGGTCACCCCGCGCCCCCATGGCCCCGGATGTGTTGAGGCTCGGCCTGGTGGCCGGCGAAGCCTCCGGTGATCTGCTGGGCGGCCTGCTGTTGCAGGGCTTGAAAACCCGCTGGCCCGGGCTGCAAGCCGCTGGCATCGGCGGGCCCCGGCTGGCGGCCCAGGGCTTTGATGCCTGGTGGCCGCATCACCGGCTGTCGGTGTTTGGCTATGTCGATGCGTTGGGCCGGCTGCCTGAGCTGCTGCGCATCCGCCGGCAACTGGGTGATCGCTTGCTGCGCGACCCGCCCGCCGCCTTCATCGGCATCGATGCACCCGATTTCAACTTCGGCCTGGAGACGCGGCTGCGCCGGGGCGGCATCAAGACGGTGCACTTCGTCTGCCCGTCCATCTGGGCCTGGCGCCGTGAGCGGGTTGCCAAGCTGGCCCAGGCTGCCGACCAGGTGCTGTGCCTGTTTCCGTTTGAGCCGGCGCTGCTGCACGCCGCCGGCATTGCCGCCACTTTTGTCGGCCATCCGCTGGCCGATGCCATCCCGCTGGTGCCGCCGCGCGCTGCCGCCCGCATGGCGCTGGGCCTGGCGCAGCACGCCACGGTGGTGGCCCTGCTGCCCGGCAGCCGGCGCAGCGAGATCGATCACATCGCCCCACGCCTGCTGGCGGCGGCCGCGCTGATGCAGCGCCAGCGGCCCGGTGCGCTGTGCTTTGTGATGCCGGTGGTGCCGGGGCTGCGGGCCCTGGTTGATCCGCTGCTGGCCGCGCATGCGCCGGGCCTGGCGGTGCAGTTGCTGGACGGCCAATCGCACACCGCACTGGCCGCCTGTGATGTCACGCTGATCGCCAGTGGCACCGCCACGCTGGAGGCGGCGCTGTTCAAGCGGCCGATGGTCATCACCTACCACCTGGCCTGGCTGAACTGGCAGCGCATGAAGCGCCAGCGCTACCAGCCCTGGTTTGGCCTGCCCAATATCCTGAGTAATGAGTTTGTGGTGCCTGAGCTGATCCAGGACGACGCCACGCCTGACGCGCTGGCACGTGCCGGCCTGGCCTGGCTGGACGACGCGCCCCGGGTGGCTGCGCTGCAACACCTCTTCACCGATCTGCACCACACCTTGCGCCAGAACACCGCCCAGAAAGCCACCGATGCCATCGCCCAAGTACTCGGCCTGGCTTGAGCGCCTGGGCCCGGATTGGCAACTGCCCGGCCTGCTGGCCGGCGTGGACGAGGCCGGCCGGGGCCCGCTGGCCGGCCCGGTGGTGGCCGCCGCAGTGATCCTGGATGCGCGCCAGCCGATCCGCGGCCTGGCCGACTCCAAAGCGCTCAGCGCCCGCCAGCGCGAAAAGCTGTTTGATGAAATCCGCGCCAAAGCCCTGGCCTGCTGCATTGCCGAGGCCACGGTGGCCGAGATCGACCGCCTCAACATCCTGCAAGCCACGCTGCTGGCGATGCGCCGGGCGGTGCTGGGCCTGCGCCTGCTACCGCAGCGGGTGCTGGTGGACGGCAACCGCCTGCCGCCGCTGGCGATGCCGGCGCTGGCCATCGTCAAAGGCGATGCGCTGGTGCCGGCCATCTCGGCCGCGTCCATCCTGGCCAAGGTGCACCGCGACCAGCTTTGCCAGGCCCTGCATGCGGCCCATCCCGAATACGGTTTTGCCCGGCACAAAGGCTATCCCACGGCCGATCACCTGGCCGCCTTGCGCCTGCACGGCGCTTGCGCGGTGCACCGCCGCAGCTACGCGCCGGTGCGGGCGGTGCTGGGGCAGGGCGGTCAGGGCTTGCACGCGCAGCGCCCCGCCGATGTGGGGTCAGCCACCGGCTCAGCCACAAACCCGGCCACAAACCCGGCAACAGACCCGGCCACCGGCCAGGCCACGGTCAGCGCAGCGGGCGGTGCCGTTTGACCGAGCGGATCCAGGTCAGCGCGCGTGACAACCCGCTGCTCGTCAAGCTGCGCAAGCTGGCGCGAGACCCGGCCGCCTACCGCAAGCTGGGCAGCCTGTGGCTGGAGGGTGAGCACCTGTGCTCGGCCCTGCTGGCGCGCGGCTTGCTACCCACCCAGGCGGTGATCACCGACAGCGCCTGGGCCCAACCCGCACTGCGCGCGCTGGCGCAGCAAGCCCAGCGGGTGGTGCAGGTGCCCGATGCGCTGTTT
>JANMKO010000549.1:0-5437 GCA_031372085.1 Betaproteobacteria bacterium | reverse complement strand
TTGGCCGACCTGCGGGTGATCGAGGCCAGCCTGCAAGCCCACCATGCCCAGGCGCTGGTGGCGCCCCGGCTGGCGCCGCTGCTGCGCGCGGTGCAGGTGTTCGGCTTTCACCTGGCCACGCTGGATTTGCGCCAAAGCAGCGACAAGCACGAGGCGGTGCTGGCCGAGCTGCTGGCCACCGCCCGGCTGCATGCGGATTACGCATCGCTGAGCGAAGCCGAGCGCCGCACCTTGCTGCTGGGGCTGCTCAACGACGCCCGACCGCTGCGGGTGCACGGCGCTGCGTACAGCGACCTGGCGCGCAGCGAGCTGGCCATCTTCGAGACCGCGCGCGAGATGCTGGCCCGCTACGGCCGCCAGGCGCTGCGCCACTGCATCATCAGCCACACCGAATCGGTGAGTGATCTGCTGGAGCTGCTGCTGCTGCAAAAAGAATGTGGCCTGATGCTGGGCACGCTGGACGCGGGTGGCACCAACGCGCTGATCGTTGTGCCGCTGTTCGAGACGATTGGCGATTTGCAGCAGGCCGAGCCGATCATGCGGGCGTTTTACGCCCTGCCCGGCATCACCGCGCTGGTGGTTCGCGGCGGTGGTGAGCAAGACATCATGCTGGGCTACAGCGACAGCAACAAAGACGGTGGGTTTTTCACCAGCAACTGGGCGCTGTACCAGGCCGAGCTGGCGCTGGTGGGGCTGTTTGGCCCGCTGCGCCAGCCGCCCGGCGGCGGCCCGGGCATCACCTTGCGGCTGTTCCACGGCCGGGGCGGCACGGTGGGGCGCGGCGGCGGCCCCAGCTACCAGGCCATCCTGGCCCAGCCACCGGGCACGGTGAACGGGCAGATCCGGCTCACCGAGCAGGGCGAGGTGATCGGCAGCAAATACGCCAACCCCGAGATCGGCCGGCGCAACCTCGAAACTTTGGTGGCCGCCACGCTGGAGGCCACGCTGTTGAGCGGCAACGCCGGCCCCAAAGCGGGTGCGCCGAAGGCGTTTCTGGACGCCGCCGAGCAGATCAGCAACGCCAGTTTTGCCGCTTACCGCAAGCTGGTGTATGAGACACCCGGCTTCACCGACTACTTTTTTTCGGCCACGCCGATCCGCGAAATCGCCGAGCTGAACATCGGCTCAAGGCCCGCATCCCGAAAAGCCACCCGGGCGATTGAAGATTTGCGCGCCATCCCCTGGGGCTTCAGCTGGGGCCAGTGCCGGGTGGCGCTGCCGGGGTGGTGCGGTTTTGGCGCCGCCATCGAGGTGTTTCTGGGGGATTCGCAAAGCCGGTCTGCCAAGCTGGCCTTGCTGCAAAAAATGCACAAGCAGTGGCCGTTTTTCCGCACCTTGCTGTCCAACCTGGACATGGTGCTGGCCAAGAGTGATTTGCGCATCGCCGCCCGGTATGTCGAGTTGGTGGAAGACAAACGCATGGCCAAGCGCATTTTTGCCGCCATCCGTGCCGAGTGGGACTCAACCCACCAGGCACTGTCGCTGATCACCGGTGAGGCCGAGCGGCTGCAAAGCAACCCCGCGCTGGCGCGCTCGATCGAGCACCGGTTTCCGTACCTGGATCCGCTGAACCACCTGCAAGTCGAGCTGATGCGGCGCTACCGCAACCGCCAAGAGGGTGACCCGGCCAATGAGCGGCTGCAGCGCGGCATCCACCTGTCGATCAACGGCGTGGCGGCGGGGCTGCGCAATACCGGCTGAGCCCCCCAAATCAAGGGGGTGCAATGGCCTGCGTGCGCTGCCGCACGCATCCATTTGACGAGGCTTGCGTAGCCTTGCTTGTCAGCCGGGGTGTTTGCCGCCCTTGCCCTGGCGGGCTGTGCGGGCCTGAGGCTGACATCCATCGTCCCCCAACCCCAGGAGTCTTGTATGCATCCCTTCAACCGTACTGCCGTGGTCGGCGCGGCACTGGCCGTGATGGCCGTCGGCGCGCAAGCCGTCACCTTGGTCGGCATCACCAGCCAGAACCAGATCACGCTGATCGACACCGCCAACATCGCCGGTGCCACCACGGCCACGATCACCGGCCTGGCCGCCGGTGACCGCTTTGTCGGCATCGACCTGCGGCCCAAGGACAACAAGATTTACGGCGTCACCCTGTCCAACAAGGTCTACACCGTTGACCAATCCACCGGCGCCACCAGCTTTGTGGTGGCACTCGGCAGCGCTGTCATCAACCCCAGCCTGGGTTACGGCATCGACTTCAACCCGGTGGCTGACTTTGGCACCGGCGCGTCGCTGCGGCTGATCAGCTCTGCCGGCAGCAACTTTGCCGTCAACGTGGCTAACGGCGTGGTGGGCAACCAGGCCAGCAACATCGGCACTGGCTTTACCGGCGCGGGCTACAGCAACTCGAACCCGCTGCCCAGTGCCGCCCCGGCGTCCACCGCGCTTTACTACATCAACAGCAACACCGACAGCCTGATGATGGCGAGTTCGGCCTTCAATGCGCCCACCATCGTCAACGTGGGCGCGCTGGGCATCGACGCGCTGAAGGCCAACGGCTTTGAGGTGCTGGGCAACGGCATGGCCTATGCCGCGTTGAATGTGGACGACGGCAGCTCGTTGCTGACCGGCCTGTACAGCATCAACCTGGGCACCGGTGCGGCCACCTTGCTGGGCAACTACAACGGCACGCTGTCGGGCCTGACGGTGAGCGCGGTGCCTGAGCCGGAAAGCTATGCGCTGATGCTGGCCGGCCTGCTGGCCGTGGGCGGCCTGGTGCGGCGCCGCCAGCGCTGAGTGTTCACGCCGGGGCTGGGCCCTGGACGCCTGCCCCACCGCTTGCAGGGGGTTGTTTACCGCCCAGCCTCCACCAGCACCTGGCGCACCGCTGGCAACTGGCGGCGCGACACCGCCAGCCAGTGGCCGTTGGCCAGTTGCACCTGCCAGCCATCGTCGCTGTCACCGGGCTGACTGGGCTGACCGGCCGGACCCACGTTGCCGGCGTTGCCGGCCTGACCGACGTTGCCAACGTTGCCCGCGCTGCCGGGCGCAGCGCCGTCGTCGCCGCGCCGGGCCAGCGCCCGCACCGCCGCCAGCGCCACCAGCGCATTGCGGTGCACCCGCAAAAACCCCGGGCCCAGGCGCTTTTCCAGATCGGCCAGCGGCTCGTCCAGCAGCCAGGTGCCACGCTGGCTGCACAGGGTGACGTACTTTTGCTCGGCCTTGAGGTACAGCAGCTCGGCCACCGGCACGCGCAGCACCCGGCCCCGGTCACTGACGACGATCACCGGGCCGGTCTGGGCTGCCTGCGGCTCAACGGCCCGGCGCTGTGCCACCCGCAGCAGGGCGGCCTGCAGGCGCTCGCGGCGCACCGGCTTGGTCAGGTAGTCGGCCGCGTCCACCTCAAAGGCGCGCAGCGCATGCTCGGCATGGGCGCTGACAAACACCACCCGGGGCGCGCCGGGCCGGCGGCGCATCTCATCGGCCAGCCTCAGCCCGGTGCCGCCGGGCATCACGATGTCGAGCAGCACCAGGTCACACGGCGTGGCGTCGAGCTGGCGCAGCGCCTGGGCCGCATCACCGGCCTCACCCACCACCACCGTGCGCGGCTGGTCGCAAGCCTCCACCAGCGCGCGCAGCCGCAGCCGGGCCAGCGGCTCGTCATCGACGATCAGCACCGTCAACGGCGGCGCGGCCGAGGGCGCCGCCAGACCGGGGGCAGGCAGCACGGCTGGCACGGCTGGCACGGCTGGCACGGGCTGGACGGGCGGGACGGGCGGGACGGCTGGCACGGGCGGGACGGCTGGCACGGCTGGCACGGCTGCCACGGCTGGCATGGGCGACACGGCAGGCACGGGCGGGACGGGTGGGACGGGCGACGGGTGCATCGCCGCATCGTCCGTCACAGGGGCACCACGATGCAGGCCCGGAACTCACCGTCCTCCACCCCCGTGCGCAGCGTTGCCGCCACGTCGTGCAGCAGCCGCAGCCGCTCCGCCACATTGGCCAGCGCGATGCCGCTGCCCGGTCGGCCCGGTGACTCGGGCAGGGTGTTGCTGACGCGCAACTCCACCATGCCGCGTTGCACCCGGGTGCGCACCACGATGCAGCCGCCGGCCAGCGCCGGCTCGATGCCGTGGCGCACCGCGTTCTCAACCAGCGGCTGCAGCACCAGCGGCGGCAGCCAGGCGGCTGAGGCCGCGCTGTCCAGATCCCACACCACCTGCAGCCGGCTGCCAAAGCGCAGTTGCTCGATGGCCAGGTAGCGCTGCGCCAGATCGATCTCTTCGTCCAGCGTCACCGCGCTGCCGGTCTCGGCCAGTGCGGCGCGGAACAACTGCGCCAGGTCTTCCAGCACGGTCTCGGCCTGCTGCGGGTTGACCTGCACCAGCGCCAGTGCGGTGTTCAGGGCGTTGAACAAAAAATGCGGCCGGATGCGCGATTGCAGCTCGGCCAGCCGGGCGCTGGCCTGCACCGGCTGGGCGGCGGCGGCGCGCAACCCCAGCCAGTGCCAGACCAGCAGCGCCAGCGCCGCACCGCAGGCCGCACTGCCCGCTGCGGTGCCGGCAAGCGCCGGCACCAGCCCCAGCCCCGCTACCAAGCCCCAGGCCAGCCCGGCCGACGCCGCGCCCAGCAGCGCCAGCAAGGCGCTGCGCTGCCAGCCGGCCTGGCGCGCCAGCAGCGGGCGCAGGGCGCAGGTGGCGGGCAGCCACAGCAGGCCGCCGGCCAGCGCGGCAAAGGCCAGCCCGGTGGCCCGGGTGATGGCGTCCAGCAGGCCCTGGGCCAGCGGCAGCGCGGCCAGCGCCACGGCGCCCTGCAAGAACAGCAGCACACGCAGGCCCAGCGCCGGGCGGCACAGGTCAAACCGGGCCGCCAGGTGCTGGGCCTGCTGGGCCGTTGGCTCGGCCAGCGGGTCAAACCGGCTGGCGCCGAACAGCGTGCTGGTGCCGGGGCCAGCACCGCGCAGCCGGCCGGTGTCGGGCCACAGGCTGGGCGCACGGGTGGCGGGCTCGGCGTCGGTGTCTGCGTCGGCGTCGGCGGGTTCGGGGTCAGGCGGGCGGGCGGGGTCGGTCAAGGCACGGGTCCGGGTGCGAGGGCCACGCAAGTGGCCACTTGATAATACGGGCCGGCCCTGGGCCGTCCGGTCATGCGGGCCTGGCGCCGACAACCGGGCGACACCCGGCCGACACCCAGGCGACAACCCGGCGACACCCAGCCGACAACCCGGCAACAACCAGCCGATCCCCCGCGCACCCCAGTCCCAGCGCGGCCGCTGCCCCCACACCCGACGAGCACCGCACGCCATGTCCGGCAACCAATTCGACAAAAAATCCCAAGCCTGGTCAGCGCTGTTCTCTGAGCCGATGAGCGATCTGGTGCAGCGCTACACCGCCAGCGTCGGCTTTGACCAGCGGCTGTGGCGGGCCGACATCGCCGGCAGCCTGGCGCATGCCGGCATGCTGGCCGCCCAGGGCATCATCGGCGCGGCCGA
>JANMKO010000524.1:0-2828 GCA_031372085.1 Betaproteobacteria bacterium | reverse complement strand
GGCTCAGGCTTGCAGCCCGCGCGGCGCGAGACGCGCCACCCCTTCGCAGGCGCGGGCTGTGCGCAGGCACAGCCCGCGCGCGGCTCAGGCAATCACCCGCACCATCTCCAGCACCTTGTTGGAGTAGCCCCACTCGTTGTCATACCAGGCCACCACCTTGACAAAAGTGCTGTCCAGCGCCAGGCCGGCGTCGGCATCAAACACGCTGGTCATCGGCTCACCGCGAAAATCGGTGGACACCACTTTGTCTTCGGTGTAGCCCAGCACGCCCTTCATGGCGCCCTGGCTGGCGGCCTTCATCGCCGCGCAGATGTCGGCGTAGCTGGCCTCTTTGACCAGCTCCACCGTCAGATCCACCACCGAGACATCGCTGGTGGGCACGCGGAAGGCCATGCCGGTCAGCTTCTTGTTCAGCTCGGGGATCACCACGCCCACCGCCTTGGCCGCACCGGTGCTGCTGGGGATGATGTTCTCCAGGATGCCGCGGCCGCCGCGCCAGTCCTTGTTGCTCGGGCCGTCCACGGTTTTTTGGGTGGCGGTGGTGGCATGCACCGTGGTCATCAGGCCACGCTTGATGCCAAAGCTGTCGTTCAGCACCTTGGCGATGGGCGCCAGGCAGTTGGTGGTGCAGCTGGCGTTGCTGTTGTTGGCCTGGCCGGCGTAGCTCAAGTGGTTGACGCCGTAGACGAACATCGGCGTGTCGTCTTTGCTGGGGGCCGAGAACACCACTTTTCTGGCACCGGCGTCGATGTGCTTCTGGCCGGTCTCTTGGGTCAGGAACAGCCCGGTGGCCTCGACCACGATGTCGGCGCCCACCTCGCCCCATTTCAACTCGGCCGGGTCTTTGTGCGCCGTCAGCCGGATGCGCTTGCCGTTGACGATCAGCGTGTGGCCGTCCACGGAAACATCGCCCTTGAAGCGGCCGTGCACGCTGTCGTAAGTCAACATGTAAGCAAGATAGTCGGGCTCCAGCAGGTCGTTGATGCCGACCACCTCGATGTCGCTGGCAAAGTTTTGCACAGCGGCACGGAACACCATGCGTCCGATGCGGCCGAAGCCGTTGATGCCGATCTTGAGGGTCATGGCGGTCAATCTCCTGGGTTGCGAAAAAAGGGGTTGGCAGCGTGGGCGCCGGCTGGCAGCGCTGTGTGCCGGGACGGCGCTTACTTGCCGAGCACTTGTTGCACCGTGGCCGCCAGCGCCTCGGCCGTCAAGCCAAAGTGCTGGAACAGCGCCGGTGCCGGTGCGCTCTCACCAAAGCTGTCGATGCCCAGCACCGCCACGCAGCCGTATTTCCACCAGCCGTCGGTGACACCGGCCTCGATGGCGATGCGCGGCAGCTTGGGCGGCAGCACGCTGGATTTGTAGGCCACGCTCTGGCGGTCAAACACGTTGGTGCTGGGCATCGACACCACCCGCACCGCAATCTTGTGCTGCGCCAGCGCGGCCTGGGCATGCAGCGCCAACTGCACCTCACTGCCGGTGGCGATGATCACCGCCTGCGCGGCCTTTTTCAGCCCCACCTCGCTGGGCTCGGCCAGCACGTAGCCGCCCTTGGCGATGGCGTCCAGCCCCGACGCCTGCGGTGCCGCGTCTGAGCACGCCTTGGGCGCATACGGCAGGTTCTGCCGGCTCAGCAGCAGCGCGCTGGGGCGGTGGCGGTTTTGCAGCGCGCAGGCCCAGGCCACGGTCGTCTCGGCCGTGTCGGCCGGGCGCCAAACGTCCAGCCCGGGGATCAGCCGCAGGCTGGCGGCATGCTCCACGCTTTGGTGCGTGGGGCCGTCCTCACCCAGGCCGATGCTGTCGTGGGTGAAGACGTGCACCACGCGCAGCTTCATCAGCGCGGCCATGCGGATGGCGTTGCGGCTGTAGTCGGAAAACGTCAAAAACGTGCCGCCATACGGGATGTGGCCGCCGTGCAGCGCCACGCCGTTCATCACCGCAGCCATGCCAAATTCACGCACACCGTAGTTGATGTGGCGCCCACCCTGGCCGGCCACCTGCACCACGGCACCGGCCTCGTCAAAGCGCAGCGGCAGGGTGTGCGCGGTGTTGGTGAGGTTCGAGCCGGTGAGGTCGGCTGAGCCGCCCAGCAGCTCAGGCAGCGCGCCGGTAAAGGCTTCGAGCGCGATCTGGCTGGCCTTGCGGCTGGCCACAGTCAACGCCGCGGTCTGGGCGGCCAGCAGCGCATCGACCACCGTCTGGTCAAAACCAGCCGGCAAATCACCACTGACGCGCCGCGCCAGCTCGGCCGCCAGCGCCGGGTACTTGGCTTTGTAGCGGGCAAATACTTTGGCCCAGCGCGCCTCGGCGGCCTCACCGGCGCGCTTGCCGTCCCACGCGGCGTAGGCCGCTTCGGGGATGACAAACGGCTCAAACGGCCAGCCGATGGCCGCCCGGGTGAGCGCGATCTCCTCGGCGCCCAGCGCCTCGCCGTGCGCCTTGGCGGTGCCGGCACGGTTGGGTGAGCCTTTGCCGATGGTGGTCTTGCAGATGATCAGCGTGGGCTTGAGCAGCGAGTTTTTGGCCTCGGCGATTGCCGCGTCCACCGCCGCCACATCCTGGCCATCGATCGGGCCGAGGACGTTCCAGCCGTAGGCCGCAAAGCGCTGGGCCACGTTGTCGATGTACCAGGGCTTGACTTGGCCGTCGATGGAGATGCCGTTGTCGTCGTACAGCGCCACCAATTTGTTCAACTGCCAGGCGCCGGCCAGCGCGCAAGCCTCGTGGCTGATGCCCTCCATCAGGCAACCGTCGCCCATGAAGGCGTAGGTGTGGTGGCCCACCACCGGGTGGCCGGGGCGGTTGAACTCGGCCGCCAGCAGCTT
>JANMKO010000471.1:0-1533 GCA_031372085.1 Betaproteobacteria bacterium | reverse complement strand
CCAAACGCCGCCAGGATGGCCAGCAACGTGACCCACGAGCTGAAGATGCCCACCGCCGCCGAGCTGAGCCGGTCGCGGAAGCGGTTCACCCCCGGCAGCGTCAGCAGCACCACCAACGCACAAAGGGTGACATCGGCACGGCCTATCGGCACACCGTGCCACTGCATGGCGGCCAGGAACACCCCCACGGTGATCGCCGGCTCCAACACCGTGGCGATCAGGGCGGTGACCGATTGCGGCGCGCTGTTGAAGTTGCGGTTGGTTCTGGATTCAAACATCGGGGGTCGTCAATCACACAGGCGCCATCAGGATGCGCGGATTTCATACCAGGTCGGGTTATCGGCGGCAAACGCACAAACTGAAGTGGCCCATTCCGCCTGGGCCGCACGGGCCGCACGGGCCGGCGCGCGGCGCATTCTCGTTCAGTTTATCGGCCGGCCCGGGCGCTTGCGGGCTGACGCTGTGACCGGCTGCCTACAATCTGTTCGATGTTGCAAAACCTCCATGCGCTGTTGGCGCCTGCGCTGATGGACCGGCTGGTGCTGGTGGTCAACCACGTGTTGTCGGCCGAGCCGCAAGCCACTTCGCGGCTGTTGCCTCATTGCGGCCGGGTGCTTCGATTGGACTTGCTGCAATTACCGCGCCTGCTGCCGGCGCCGCCGCCGCTGGCCTTCATGGTCACCCCGGCCGGGCTGGTGGAATGGTGCCGTGAGCCGGTGGACGCTGATCTGCGCGTGCGGCTGGACGCCGCCAACCCGGCCGCGCTGGCGCTCAAGCTGATGGCCGGCGAGATGCCGGCGCTGGTGATCGAGGGCGATGCGCAGTTGGCCGCCGATGTGGATTGGCTGCTGAAGAACCTGCGCTGGGACGTGGCCGACGATCTTGACCGGCTGTTTGGCCCGGCCGTGGCGCATCAGCTGCACCGCCTGGGCAGCGGCCTGGCGCGCGCGCTGCGTGGTGCGGCGCAGGGCGCGGCGACGGTGGCCGGGCGGGCTGGCCGGGCAGGCGCCGGCATGGCCAGTTCGGCCGCCAACCACCCGCCCACCCGCTAGGCCCGCCGCCGATGGGCCAGTTGCTGCGGCTGATTTTTATCGGCCTGACGGTCTTGCGCTTCGGCCTGGACGAGGTGGCGCTGTCGGGCTTTCGCCAAGCCTGGGTGCGGGTGCTGGTGCGGGTGGCCACCATCGGCCGCCGGCACCGTCTGGACGCCCCGCGCGGCGCCCGGCTGCGCATGGCACTGGAGAAACTCGGCCCGATCTTTGTCAAATTTGGCCAGGTGCTGAGCACCCGGCGTGATTTGCTGCCGCTGGACGTGGCCGACGAGCTGGCGCTGCTGCAAGACCGGGTGCCGCCGTTCCCGGGGGTGCAGGCGGTGGCGCTGATCGAGAAAGCCTTCGGCCAGCGCATCGACCAGCTATTTGCTGATTTCAACACCGTGCCCGAGGCCAGCGCATCGATTGCGCAAGTGCACTTCGGCACGTTGAAGAACGGCCGCGAGGTGGCCGTCAAGGTGCTGCGCCCCGGCATGCTGGA